>DATKQA010000152.1:0-3626 GCA_035523835.1 Candidatus Sulfotelmatobacter sp. | reverse complement strand
GTCGCCGATCGGCGGCGTCGGCATCAATCTTGCCATCCAGGATGCGGTCGCGACGGCCAATATCCTGGCGCCCGTGCTGCGCCGCGGCGCGCCGACGGATGCCGAGCTGGCGGCCGTGCAGAAGCGCCGGGCCTGGCCGGCCGCGGTGACGCAACGCACCCAGGTGCTGATCCAGAACCGCGTCATGCGCCGCGTGCTCGCCGGCGCCGGCGGCGGACCGCTGCCGTGGCAGATGCGGCTGTTGCAGCTTTTCCCCTACCTCCGCCGCCTGCCGGCACGGCTGGTCGGGATCGGCGTGCGGCCCGAGCATGTGCGCCTGGCGCCGGCTGCGGGCGACGCGCCGCGACCCGGCTGAGGCACGGCTATTTCGCCGGCTGGCTCGGCAGATGCTGCTCGCGCCAGCCGTTGTAGCCGCCGGCAATGCTCTGCACGCTGGTGAAGCCGTTCTTCTGCAGTACCCGCTCGGCGGCGGCCGAGCGCACCCCGGAACGGCAGATCAGGGTGATGTTGGCGTCGCGCTTGCCGTCCACCAGCTTCAGCACCCGGTTCACGAATTCGGCATCGTCACGCCCGCCCATGCGGTAGGTGACATCGGCGCCGACGCCGGCCGGCACGCCCGCGCTCTTCTCGTCGCTCTCGCGCGTGTCGATCAGCAAGGTCCGGCCGCCCTTGGCCGCCGCATAGGCGTCGGCGGGTGCAACCGTGGCGACGTTCGTCGTCGCGGCGGACTGCGCCACGGCCGGCATCGGCATGGCGAGCAGCGCCGCGACGGGCAAGAGCAGCAGCCGGCGGCGCCAGGCGCGGCGGGAGCGGATGGGAACCATGCGGCCTCCTGACAAACCGCGACAGGCTATAGATCGAATCCCGCCCTGACACGCGGGAAGATCGGCGCCGGCATCACGTATCGGTGAGGCTTCAGCCACGCACGGCCCGCAGCGAATAGGATAGCGGCAGCCACGGCCTGTCGGGCCAGCGATACATGCCGTCGGCATCCGGCTGCAGGATTTCGAACATTTTCCAGGCAACGCAATCGTGCTCGTGCAGCCATTGCAGCGCGAGGCCGGCCTGGCCGAGGGCGCTGACCACCGCGCCGAGCGGATGAATCCACTCGTAGGTGCGGGCGTTGCTGAGCCGCGCCGCGGGGTCGGCATAGTCCTGCGGATTGTCGAGGACGATCGGTGCGGCGTGAAAATAGGGCGTGTCGATGCCGGGCATGCCGTTCGGCAGGCCTGCCCTGTCGTCGAAGACCATGGCGAGCGGATGACCCTCGGCGAGATAGAGGGCGCCGTCCGGCTTCAGGAAATGCGCCACCACCTTGGCCCAGCGGCCGATGTCGCTGAGCCAGTTGAGCGCGCCCCAGGAGACGAAGACCAGGTCGAAGGCGCGCGGCTCGGCCAGCGCGTTCGGCGCGTCGTAGAGGTCGGCCTCGACGAAGTGCGAACGGCTGGCCAGGCCGAGTTCGACCGCCAGGCGGCGGGCCGCGGCGATGGCCTGGCCGGAGAAATCGAGGCCGGTGACCAGGGCGCCGCGCTGCGCCAGGGCGAGCGAGTCGCGGCCGAAGTGGCATTGCAGATGCAGCACCCGCAGGCCCGCCACCGGACCGAGCTCGGCCTCCTCGATCGGGTGCAGCTTGCCGCGTCCGGCGCGCAGGCTCGCCAGGTCATAGTCGCTGCCGGGGCCGAGGTGGACCGCCACCCGCTCTTCCCAGTTGGCGTGATTGGCGCGCCGCCATTCCGCGTCGGCCTCGGACATGATCGCCCCCCGCAACCGCGAGACGCCGGCCAGGCATGCCCGTCGCCGGCATGCCATCGACCGGCAAAAATTCTATGATACAGATGAGAGCGACAGGCGTCGCCCGCGATCCCGATCGCATCCGTGATCCCGGTCGCACCCGCGATTCCGGTCGCACCCGCGATTCCGGTCGCACCCAGGAGAGGCTCATGAAGACCACCAGCCAATTGCGCGAACTGCTGCGGAAGCCCGAGATGGTGGTCGCGCCCGGCGGCTATGACGGCATTTCCGCCCGGCTGATCGAGCAGGCCGGCTTTCCCGCCGCCTACATGACCGGCGCCGGCACCTCGATGGCCAAGGGCTATCCCGACTACGGCCTGCTCACCATGAGCGAGATGGTGGAGAACGCTGCGGTGATGGCGCGCTCGATCGGCATCCCGCTGATCGCCGACGCCGACACCGGCTACGGCAACGAGCTCAATGTCACCCGCGCGGTGCGCGAATTCGAATCCCGCGGCGTCGCCGGCGTCCATATCGAGGACCAGGTGTCGCCGAAACGCTGCGGCCATCTCGACGGCAAGGAGGTCGTCGCCCGCGACGAGTTCATCGCCAAGATCAGGGCCGCGGTCGCGGCCCGGCGCGACCCCGACTTCGTCATCATCGCGCGCACCGACGCGCGCGCGGTGGTCGATCTGGACGAGGCGATCGCGCGGGCCAACGAGGCGCTTGCCGCCGGCGCCGACATGGCCTTCGTCGAGGCGATGCAGACCATCGAGGAAGTGACCGCCGTGCCGCGCCGGGTCAAAGGCCCCTGCCTGCTCAATGTGGTGCCCGGCGGCAAGACGCCGATCATCGCCATGCCGGAGGCTGAGCGCCTCGGCTATCGCCTGGCGATCCACCCCGGCCTGATCTTCAGCGCCGTCATGCAGGCGGCAGACCAGGCCTTGCTGACGCTGAAGGAAACCCATCTGCCGCCGCCCGGTCCGAGGCGGGTGTCGATCGCCGACACCTTCCGCCGTTTCGGCACCGAGGATTGGGACCGGCTGCGCCGCAAGGCGGGCTGAAGCGCATGCAGCACGAGAGCCACATTCCGCTGGAAGGCGCCAGCAACACGCGCGATCTCGGCTGGCTGTTCGGCGCCGGCGGCCGGCGCCGCGTCTTCCGCTCGGCCACGCTGGACAATCTGACGGCGGCGGGCCGCCGCCGCTTCCTCGAACTGAACGTCGCCGTCATCATCGACCTGCGCGGCCGGGCGGAGGCCGCCGAGGCCAAGGAATTTTCCGGCGTCGAGCGAATTCACCTGCCGATCGAGCCGAACGTGGTCGGCGAGCTGCGCGCACACGCCGTCGCCGGCACCCTCGACGTGCCGGCCGCGCAAGCGGTCATGGCCAATACCTATCGCCGCTACATCACGGACTACGCGCCGGTCTTCGCCGAAGTGCTGCGGCACGTGCTGGCGGCGCGGCGCCGGCCGGTGCTGTTTCACTGCGCCGCCGGCAAGGATCGCACCGGCGTCGCCGCCGCCCTGATCCTGGCCGGCCTCGGGGTGCCGCAGGAAACCATCATGCAGGACTATCTGCTGAGCAATCAGCTCTACCGGCCGCTGGCAACCAGCGCGAGCGAGATTCCGCCCGACATCCGCGCCGCCATCATCCAGGTGCGGCCGTCCTACCTCGAGGCCGCCTTCGCCGCCATCGCCGAGGGCTGGGGCAGCGCGGAAGCCTATCTCGCCACGGCGCTCGGCATCGGCGCGCGCGAGCGCGCCGCCCTGCACGATGCCTTGACGGCGGCCGGCTGAGCCGAGGCTTCCCTCGCCGCTCAGGCGTAGTTCGGCGGCGCCTCGAAGCCGCGATACTCCCGCTCCAGCAATTGGGCGAAGGCGATGCAGGTGCGGT
>DATKQA010000151.1:0-4324 GCA_035523835.1 Candidatus Sulfotelmatobacter sp. | reverse complement strand
AGTCCGTATCCTGATGCCGATAGGTTAATCGGCCGTTAGCCTCTGGCGGCACTTGCGCCCCGGGCTGGAGCGTCTTCGGGCCAGCCATCAAGATCGGTGCATTCGCCGACAATGCCCGGAACTGTCATGATGACGTCATACTGGCAGATGTCGCCGCCGGTCAGATCGATACGGGCATGCACCGCCGCCGCCGCCAGGTCGGCATTCCCTGCCTCGACTGCGAACCGCAGCACCGCCATGCTGTGCAGCACGAGGACAAAAACGGTGAATTCGCCGGGCTGCCCGAACCGCTCCATGTAGGAAGCGCGGTGATCGCGGGCGAGCAACCTGCCTTTGCGGCTGGCGGGGCGCGGCGGCCGCGGCAGCAGATCGGCAATCGGGTTTTGCAGCAGCGCGCGCGACATCGGCAACGCTCAGAACCCGAACCACATGAAGCGCCAATAGAGCAGCAACAGCAGCGACGCGGACAAGGGCATGGCGGTCGGCGTGATCGCCTCGTCGGCGGGCACGGCAAGGCCGATTTGCATGGCCGCGGCATCGCGGCCTCGCTCGACGAGGCGGGCATGGGCTAGGGTGCGTGCCTGATGCACATCGTCCGCCCAGACCCGCAGCGTGAGATGCTCCTGCATATCGGCGTCGACGGCGAAAACCGTGAAATAGCCACAGCGCGCCGGCGCCGGTGCGCTGGTCCTGCGGCGCGGCGAACACGGATCGAGTTCGAACAGAAGCGGCTGATGCTGCTGGGCGCGACGGCGGTGCGGGACGAACGGCAACACGGACATTGCAGAACTCCGAGTCATAGCCTTCCCCCGAGGCGCCCTTCCTTTCTACCGCCAGTTGGTAAAGATTGTGCTAATTCGACATGCCTGCACGGCAGCCGGTCTTCAATGCAGCAGCGTCAGCGCCAGCGCGACCGCGGCAAGAAACGCGGCGACGCCGGACAGGAGCCGCGATACGCGGTCCGCCGGTCGCTGCTGCAAGCCCCGCAGCGCACTGCCCTGATCGCGCACCAGGCCGTCGACGCGGAGCATGGCCGCTTCCAGCGAATCGAGCCGCGACAACATGGCGGCGCGCTCCTTGGCGGCGGACTGTTCGGCTTCCCTGGCCGCCGTGTCGTCACCGTTCGACGCCTTGCGCACGTCGGCCACCGCCGCGGCAACCGATTGCAGGCTGCGGTGAATGACATGATGCGAGCGACACAGCGTCTGCACCACTTCGCGAATATCGCCGGGCGCGCCAGGAGAGGCACCGCCCGCCGGGGCGCGCGGCGCCAGCTCGACCGTAGCGCCGGACTTCGGGCAGACCGCCAGGATGCGCATCTCGTTCGGCTGCACCGCTTCCGGCAGGACTGCCTCGAAGGCATGCGCGCCATCGCCGATACGGCTTTCCCTGAGATCCTCGCGCAGCGCATCGGCGATGACCGCGGCCACCGTCTCGCCGGCCACTTCGAAGCGAATGGCGATTTTCGCTTCCGGCCGTTCCCGGTCCCAGGCCCAGCCATAGACACGACCGGCGGTGATGGCATCGACGTAGCCGATCACCGTGGGCCGCGCCTGGCCTTCCGGCTCCAGTTTTTGTGCGGTTGCTTCCATTACGGCACATTCCGCGTTGGCGCGGCCGCATGCTTGGCCGCGGCAAGCGCCGCGACCGGCAGGGATTGATCGCCCGCCCCGAGGCTGCGGTAGAGCGCCATGTGCTGCTCCGCCGCATCCTCATGGCCGATCGGCCTCGGCGCGCCGGCACGGAGCCGTTCCCAGGCGGCCGGATCGGCCAGCACGCCGCCAAGCTTGTCGGCCAGGTCTTCGGCGCTGCCGACGCGGAAATGCACGCCGTTGACGCCATCGCGCACCTTCTCCCGCATGCCGCCGATGTCGCTTGCGATCAGCGGACGGGCGTGCAGGAAGGCTTCCTGGATGACCAGGGGCGAATTCTCCCACCAGATCGACGGCACCACCACCCAGTCGACCTGGCGCATGAGATCGGGCATCTCCTCGGCGCGATAGGGGCCGTAGAACTTGGCCCGGCGCCCGGCCTTCTCGACCAGATCCTCGAAACTCTTGCGGAATTCCGCCGGTTGGTTTTCCAGATTGCCGCCGAAGATGCACAGCGCGGCATCCTCGCCCCAGATCGCATCCGGCACGCGGCCGACCGCGTCCAGCAGCACCTGCACCCCTTTGAATTCGGTCACCTGGCCGAAGAAGCCGAAGCGCGCCCGCCGGCCGCCGGCCGGCAGGGGGCGCGGCGGCGCCACATGGGCGGTGTCGATGCCGTTCTCCAGCATGGTGAACTTTTCCGCCGGCAGGCCCCACTTGACATAGCGATCGATCAGGAAGTGGCTCGGGCTGACGAAGGCATCGGCGAGGTTCAGATGTCCCTTCAGGAACAGTTCGCGCTCGAAGATGGCGGCGGGCAGCACGTCGGGGAAACAGCCGTGGCACTCGGCCGGGCTGGCGCGGCTGCAGAGCCGTTTCTTCTGCGTCTTCACCATCTGTCCGTGGTGCAGGCAGATGGAAAGATATTCGTGGAAGGTGATGACAATCCTGGCGTCGGGCAAGGTGCGGCGCACTTCCCAGAGCGCCTCCACGCCGAGGCCGATGAAGTGGTGGAAATGTACCACGTCGGGCCGGATGTCGCGCAGATAGCGTCGGAAGGCGCCGACGAGATCGTCGGTGGCACGATTGGAAATCAGGAAATGATCGTAATCGTCGGCCCAGAGGAAGGTCTCGCGTGCGCCCTGGCGCAAGCTCATCAGCGGCGTCTGGCGATGGCGCGCCAGCGGCTGCGCCGCCCGCGCCAGATAGAAGGCCTCGGTGCCGGGCAGCCGGTTCAGGCCTTGAAACAGATTGTAGGAGGCCATCTCGGCGCCGCCGATGGAAAAGGCCGGATGACCGTGCGAAATGACGAGGACGCGCATCGTCAGCTCCTTGAAGTCGCCATGCGGCGGGGCGCCGCCTCGGTGCCGGGGCGGACGAGGCCACGCACCGGCCGCGCCGGATGCAGCGGTTGCGCGTCGCGTTCCGCCACATCGGCTTGAAACGGTTGCCCGGTCAGCGCCGGAATATGGCCCTGCCAGGCGGCGCGGAAGCGCCAACCGTCGACCATCTCGCCGGTGCGCGCCCAATAGGCGTCCGGCTCCATGGCTTCATCGAGCGCGTAGAGCTCCACCCCCGGCATCCATTCGATGCGCACACCGGCCGCCTGCATGCGCAGGAACAGGTCAGGACCCTGTAGGCCGGGCAGGTTGTAGCCGCCGGCGAAGCCTTCGACCCGCTCGAAGGCCGACTTGGTCATGGCGCAGCATTCAAGCGCGCCGAGCAGCGTCGCGGCCGGCTCTGCCGCCGCCGTCCCGCCGCGCGGATAGCCGGCCCGCTCGGACGCGACTTCGACGAAGGGCATGGCATTGAGGAAGCGGATGTCGCCGATCCCCGCGTAGCGGATCGACCAATCTTCGTAGAGCAGGGTCGGGCTGACCACTGCCGGACCAGAAGCCGCGTCGAGCGCAGCGAGAAGCCTTGCCGCCCAGCCCGGCGTCAACGCATGGACATGCGGCGAGAGGAACAACAGTTTCGCCGCCGCACCGGCTCGGGCGCCGATTTCCAGCGCGGCACAGGCATCAACCGGCTCATCGGCGACGAGCACATCCGCCGCCAAACCGTAGAAGTCGAGTTCGCCCAGCAGGCCGCGCGTGAGCTCAGCCACCGAGGGACAGCAGACGAAAGTGGTCGTCGCGACCGCCGCGACCTGCTGGCGCGCCAAGCCGGCGACGACGATATTGGTGCGGAGCTTCGGATCGACGACGGGAACAATCAGCGTCGCGGGACGCGCCACCCCGCTTTCGCGCAGGCGATGGTGCCCAACCACCCGCTTCAAGGCCGTTCCCGCCGCATAGAAAAGCGGCCCGAGATGCCGCTCCACGATGGCAGTTGCCGAGGGCTTGTGGATATCGAAGCTGGTGAGAAGGTGCCGGCGCCCCTCGGCATCGTCAGCGCCGACCAGCGGCAGCGGCATGAAGGCACAATCGCCGCCGCCGATTTCCAGCTCCAGCCAGGCACTGCGCTCGGTTGCCGCGTGCGGCACGAAGATGGTGAAGCCGTGCTCGTCGCCGACGAGGCGTTCGGCGAAAAGCGGATCGCCGCGGAAGCCGCTGCTCACGTCGGCGCGGACCACCCGCGTCCAGCGGCGATCGAGCCGCTCCGCCAGGCCGCCCGGTCCACGCAGGGTGACGGCGGAAACCAGCCCCAGCGGATCGAGCAGCCAGCCGGTGACATACCAGCCAGCGCCCGGGATGCGGGCGGCGACATCAACCGCCATGCGCACCGGCTGT
>DATKQA010000150.1:0-3261 GCA_035523835.1 Candidatus Sulfotelmatobacter sp. | reverse complement strand
GCCCTCGTTCACCAGGTTGGCGAGGTCGGCACCCGAGAAGCCAGGCGTGCCACGGGCGATCACCTTCGGATCGACATCGGAGGCCAGCGGCACCTTGCGCATATGCACCCGCAGGATCTTCTCGCGGCCGTTCACGTCGGGGTTCGGCACCACCACCTGGCGGTCGAAGCGGCCCGGGCGCAGCAGCGCCGGATCGAGCACGTCGGGGCGGTTGGTGGCGGCGATGAGGATGACGCCCTCGTTCGCCTCGAAGCCGTCCATCTCGACCAGCAACTGGTTCAGCGTCTGCTCGCGCTCGTCGTTGCCGCCGCCGAGACCGGCGCCGCGATGCCGGCCGACGGCATCGATTTCATCGATGAAGATGATGCAGGGGGCGTTCTTCTTGCCTTGCTCGAACATGTCGCGGACGCGGCTGGCGCCGACGCCGACGAACATCTCGACGAAGTCGGAGCCGGAGATGGTGAAGAAGGGCACGTTGGCCTCGCCGGCGATGGCGCGGGCGAGCAAGGTCTTGCCGGTGCCGGGCGGGCCGACCAGCAGGGCGCCCTTGGGGATGCGCCCGCCGAGGCGCTGGAACTTCTGCGGGTCCTTCAGGAACTCGACGATCTCCTCCAGCTCCTCCTTGGCCTCGTCGATGCCGGCAACGTCGTCGAAGGTGACCCGGCCCTGGCGCTCGGTCAGCAGCCTGGCCTTGGACTTGCCGAAGCCCATGGCCTTGCCGCCGCCCGACTGCATCTGGCGCATGAAGAAGATCCAGACGCCGATCAGCAGCAGCATCGGGAACCAGGAGACGAAGATGTTGAGCAGCGGATTGCCCTCGTCCGCCGGCTGCGCCGTGATGCGCACGCCGTGGTCGTTGAGCCGTTGAATCAAATTCGTGTCATTGGGGTTGTAGGTGGCGAAGTTGCGACTGTCGCGGGTATGGCCGGTGATGCTATTGCCCTGGATGGTGACATCGGCCACCTGGCCCGCGTTTACCTCGGCGAGGAAGTCGGAATAGGCAAGCTGGCCGTTCGCCGACCGCATGGTCGGTCCCTGGAACAAGTTGAACAGCATCACCACGAGCAGCGCGATAATGACCCAGAGCGCCAGGTTCTTGCCAAATACGTTCACTGTGGAGAGCGCCTCCTCGGACGCGGGCGAACCGGATCACCGACCAGGCCGCTGGACCAACACACTAGCCGATTTTCCGCCATTTGACAGGTTTTTGCTTGCAACACAGTTAATACAACACTGCAAACGGCCATCCGGCCGACCTTCCGGCGTCCTCTGCGATCAAACCGTTGGAAGAAGCAAATCGGGAAACGCCAGCGGGCGCAAAGGGCGGAATTCTGCCGTCAGGCTGGGCCCCGTTCCATCGCGCCTGAAGTGCAAATGGGGAACGGCCAGAACCGCGTCAAGATGCCAGAGCGCCGGCAGGGTCGGGCGCACCGCGCTTGGCACGGCATCGTCGCGCCGATCGGCCCCGGCCGCCGCCAGCGCGCGCCAGCCCGCGGCGCCGAGCGCCGCCACCCGGAAGCCGCGGGCGCGGCCGGCGCCGTGCAGGCTGACGGCGAAGCGTCCGTCCCAATGGACCGCGCCGCCGTTGCGGAGTGGCAGCGGGCCGGCGACGGCGGCAGGCTCGCGACAGACCAGCAGCCGGCCGCGATAGGGCAGGAGGCGGCAGCCGGCCAGGGTGCGCCCGCCGCCGAGGCCGCCGGCCAGGATCATGGCCCTGAGGCGCTCGAGCCGCTCCAGCCGCGGCGGCAGGCCGAGGCCGCCGAGCAGCATCAGGAGCCGCGACAGGCTGCGGAGCTGAAGTTCCGCCGGAACCGGCTCCAGGACGGCCACGTCGAGCAGGGCGAAGCCGGCGGGATGCAGAACGGCGCTGGCCCTCAGCAGCCCCGCCGTCGCCACCTCGAGCGCCGTCCGCGCCGCCGCCATGCGCGCCGCCGTGGCGGCCAGGCGCGGCACGCCCAATCCTTCCGCCGCGAAGAGCGGCAGGAGCTTGCGCATGCGGTTTCGCGCATAGGCAGGGTCGTCGTTGCTGGGATCCTCGATCCAGGCCTGGTGCCGGCGCGCCAAAGTCGCCCGCAGCCGCGCGCGCGGCACGCCGAGCAGCGGCCGCAGCAGCCGCACGCCGGCGGCAGCGGCGACGACCGGCGCCATCGCCGCCAGCCCGTCGACGCCGCTGCCGCGGGCGAGCCGCAGCAGGAAGGTTTCCGCTTGGTCTTCCTGGTGATGCGCGACCAGCAGATCGCCGACCTGCCGGCGCCGGCACCAGTCGAGCAGCAGGCCGTAGCGCGCCGCGCGCGCCGCCGCCGCGACATTGGCCGCCGGCTTGGCGCCACGCCAGCGCAGCACCTGGTGGGCGATGCCGCGTGCCGCGAGCCAGGCGCCGACGCGGCGGGCTTCCCGGGCGGACTCGCGCCGAAGCCCGTGGTCCACGGTCAGCGCCGTGACGCTGCCGCCCCGGCGGCGTGCCCATGCCTCGGCGAGCAGGCTCAGCGCCATGCTGTCGGCACCGCCGGAACAGGCGACGGCAAGCCGAGGCGGCCGGGCAAAGGGACCGAGCGCCGCCATCAGCCGGCCGAACTCCGCCGCCTCGAGCGGCGCCGCGCGGGCCTCGGTCAGGTGCAGCCGGCCCTGGATTTTTCCCGGGCGGTGCTCTGCTTGATGCGACTGTCGGCGTTCGGATATTCGCTCGACAATTGGCGGAACACGGCGCAGGCCTCTTTCTTCTGATTGAGCGCCGTCAGGCTCATGGCCAGCTTGAGCAGATCATCCGGCGCCTTCTGGGTCTTCGGATATTTCTGGTAGCCGGCGAGGAAGGCCTTGGCGGCACGGTCGTAGCTCTTGCGCACGAAGAAGGTTTCGCCCAGCCAATATTGCGCCGAGCTGGCAAGCGGGTCGTTCGGATGCTTGGCGATGAACTGGGTCAGGGCCTGTTCGGCGCCGGCATAATCGCCCTGGTGCAGCAGGTCGGTGGCGAAATTGTACTGGCTCTGCGCCGAGCCGGGCGGCAGCTTGACCGGGGCCGGGGCGGCGGGCGGCGGCGCCACGGCGGCCTGCTGCTGATCGGGAATCGGCGTGCCCGAGCGGAGCGTGCCGAGAACCGACGGCGGCTTGCCGAGCGTCGAACCGTCATCGCCGCCGGGCATCGGCTGCACCGGCGGCAGCGTGCCGGCCTGGCCCGGTGCGCCCTGCGGCGGGTTCGCCCCGGGGCCTGGCGGCGGCGGGTTGGCGGCAAGACCGGGTTGCGGCGGGCCGCCCTTCTCCAGC
>DATKQA010000149.1:0-2263 GCA_035523835.1 Candidatus Sulfotelmatobacter sp. | reverse complement strand
CGTCGGCCTCGGCAAGGACCACACCATCTTCGCCACCGTCGACGGCACGGTGAAATTCCACAACGGGCCGCGCAGCCGCACCTATGTCTCGGTGCTGCCGCCGGGCTGACCCCAGGGCAGCCCATTCCGCGATCAGCGACGTCGACGAGGGGAATGGGCAACCGTTCCCCTTTCTCGTTCGACGGACCATGCGGATCATAGGGCGGCCCGGATTGCGATGAAGTTCCTCGACGAAGCCAAAATCTACGTGCGGAGCGGCGACGGCGGCGCCGGCGCCTGCAGCTTCCGCCGCGAGAAGTTCATCGAATTCGGCGGGCCCGACGGCGGCGACGGCGGCCGCGGCGGCAGCGTCATCGCCGAATGCGTCGACGGCCTGAACACGCTGATCGATTTCCGCTACCAGCAGCATTTCAAGGCCAAGCGCGGCGGCCATGGCATGGGCCGCAGCCGCTCCGGCGCGGCGGCGCCCGACCTCATCGTGCGGGTGCCGGTCGGCACGCAGATCTTGGAAGAGGACAAGGAAATCCTGGTCGCCGACATGGTCGAGGTCGGCGCCCGTGCGGTGCTTGCCCACGGCGGCGACGGCGGCCACGGCAACGAGCATTACAAGAGCGCCACCAACCGGGCGCCGCGCCGCTTCGATCAGGGCTGGCCGGGCGAGGAACGCTGGCTCTGGCTGCGCCTCAAGCTGATCGCCGACGCCGGCCTGATCGGCCTGCCCAATGCCGGCAAGTCGACCTTGCTTTCCCGCGTCAGCCACGCCAAGCCGAAGATCGCCGACTATCCCTTCACCACCTTGACGCCGCAGCTCGGCGTCGTGCGCATCCACGAGCGCGAATTCGTGCTGGCCGACCTGCCGGGCCTGATCGCGGGCGCGCACGAGGGCGCCGGCCTCGGCGACCGCTTCCTCGGCCATACCGAACGCTGCGGCGTGCTGCTGCACCTGATCGACGGCACGCAAACCGACGTCAAGGCGGCCTACCGCACCATCCGCCATGAGCTGGAGGAATATGGCCATGGCCTGGCGGAAAAGCCGGAGCTGATCGGCCTCAACAAGATCGACGCGCTCGACGGCCGCGCCGTCGCCGCGAAGCGCAAGGCGCTGGAGAAGCTGTCCGGCGCCACGGTGTTCCCGCTTTCCGGCGCCACCGGCCAGGGCGTCGATGCGGTGCTCGGCGCGCTCCTCGCCCGCATCCCGCCGCGGCTGAGCCGGGCGCCGGCCGAGCCGGCCGACGAAGCCGCGTGGACGCCATGAGCGGCGCCGTCGCCGAGGCAACGCGCCTCGTTGTAAAGATCGGCTCGGCCCTGCTGGTGGACCAACGGTCCGGCCAGCTTCGCCGCGACTGGCTCGATGCGCTGATCGACGACATCGCCGCCTGCCGCGCCCGCGGCCAGGACGCGCTCATCGTCTCTTCCGGCGCCATCGCGCTCGGCCGCCGCCGCCTCGGCCTCGAACGCGGCGCGCTGAAGCTGGAGGAAAGCCAGGCCGCCGCCGCCAACGGCCAGATCCAGCTCGCCCATGCCTATCAGGAAAGCCTGGCCCGCCACGGCCTCGCCGTGGCGCAGATCCTGCTCACCATCGACGACACGGAGGAACGCCGGCGCTACCTCAACGCGCGGAGCACGCTCGCGACCTTGTTGCGGCTCGGCGCGGTGCCGGTCATCAACGAGAACGACACGGTGGCGACCAGCGAAATCCGCTTCGGCGACAACGACCGGCTGGCGGCGCGGGTCGCCGCCATGGTCTCCGCCGACTGCCTGGTGCTGTTCTCCGACATCGACGGGCTCTATACCGCCGATCCCGGCAGCGATCCGAAGGCCGCCTTCATCGCCGAGGTCGGCGAGATCACCGCCGAGATCGAGGCCATGGCCGGCGGCGCGGCGTCGGAGTTTTCGCGCGGCGGGATGCGCACCAAGATCGAGGCGGCGCGCATCGCCACCCAGGCCGGCACGCATCTGGTGATCGCCGACGGACGGGTCGCGCACCCGATCGCGCGCGTGGCGGCGCGCGCGCCGTGCACTTGGTTCCTGACCCCCTCGACGCCGATGCAGGCGCGCAAGGTGTGGATCAGCGGCGCCTTGGAGACCAAGGGCGCGGTCACGGTCGACGCGGGCGCGGCGCGGGCGCTGCGCAGCGGCAAGAGTCTTCTGCCGGCGGGCGTGACGCGCGTCGAGGGCGTGTTCTCACGTGGAGATTGCGTCGCCATTCGCGACGAGCGCGGCGCCGAGATCGGCCGCGGCCTGATCGCCTACGACGCGCTGC
>DATKQA010000148.1:0-3674 GCA_035523835.1 Candidatus Sulfotelmatobacter sp. | reverse complement strand
CTGCGAGCACGATATCGTCGTGCAGGCTTCCCGCATTGGGCCGCTGTGTGCGGGCAGGCCGTATCGTATGATCGGGCCACCCGACGGTCGCGATCGCCGGCCGTCAATCGGCTGTCCCGGCCTTCACCCTGGTCAACGTGCCCCGCGGGGCGAGCGAGAATTGGTCGCCGTCGCGCAAGATGGCGTAAGGCCGCCCGTCATGCGTCCGGCCGTCATGCACCAGCACGCGCCCCCGCCCGACAACGGTCGCCGTGGCCCCGGTCACCACGATCCCGGTCGCCTCGTCCAGGCCAATGCCCAGAAGCTCCGTGTGCGACCGCAGGAGGGGATCAAGATCGTCCTCGCGATGGTAGCGATCGACATGCTGATCGACCGCCACACCGGCCAGCAGCCCAAAGCCCTGCTCGTGGCCGGCGGCCGAGACGATCCAGTTGCCCTCCGGCGCGCCGCGCACGAGGTACGAGGCCAGCATGCTGGCGCCGGCCGAGGTGCCGCCAATCACACCGCCGCGCGCGAATACGCCGCGCAACGCGGCCTCGGTGCGCGTGCCGAGATAGGCATCGGCGATGCGCCATTGCCGCCCGCCACCGAACCAGACCGCATCCGCCCGGTCCAGTACCGCAGTGAACGCGGCGGCGTTGGCGATCCGCCGGTCCCGTGTGTGCAGGATGCTGACTGTCAATCGGCGCGCAAAAGGGGCTCTTCCGCACTTTTGGTGCAGGTGCTGCGGGGGTTATGCGGTACAGAGGCGGGCGCGCAGGAGGTCGAGATGAGCTCGGCCGTACATCTGCCGCTTCACGAGTTTGAGTTTGGTGATCTGGCCTTCGGTCTGGCCGTTCGACCATGGCTCAGTGATCGCCGCCGCGACCGCCTCGCGATCCGCGGCAATACCGGTGGCGAACGAGCGGAGCAGGCTGTTCGCGGCGTCAGCCAGCCAGGCATCGAGGCCGGCGCTGAACTTTGACCGAAGCAGCGCGTGGAACCGCTCGAGCAGATCGCGGGCCAGGGCCAGCGCCGGCACGGCCTGCTCGACGGTCGCTGCCAGGACTGCGTCGGCCGTGGTCAGCCGGTCGCGTCGGCTGGTCAGCAGCCGTGCGATTGCTCGTACCGACGGTGGCTTGGATGGCAGCGTGCCGCTGCCTTCGCGTCGCCGCCGTGTCGCCCATTCG
The DNA here is from genome assembly GCA_035523835.1 of Candidatus Sulfotelmatobacter sp. Classification (GTDB taxonomy): domain Bacteria; phylum Pseudomonadota; class Alphaproteobacteria; order Ferrovibrionales; family Ferrovibrionaceae; genus DASQHM01. The sequence goes on along the minus strand of DATKQA010000148.1, from coordinate 2,505 downwards.
GTGACGACACGCAGCGCGCCGGCAAAGCCCGCGGCTCTGGCGCGTCGCCAGAGCTCCGCTCCGCTGCGGCAGCCGCCGGCCCACTCTGCCTCCAGATGCGGCAGGAAAGCGTCCAACGGGCTCATTCTCGGGCGGAAGACCTCGGTCCCGCCGCCACGGACGATGGCGCGCACGAGCTTGCGGCTGCGCCCGGTGCGACGGACGATGTCCTTGATCGAGACCCCGGCTTCAGCAAGTCGACGAATGACGGCGTTGCCGGCCTCGCGGCGCCGGAATCCGTCGTGCTGGCGTCGCTCGGCGGAGGTCAGCCGGCTGGGATCGACGGCCGTGATGTCAAGGGCTGCGCGGATGCACGGCATCGAGCGGTGCACGGCGTCGCGGAATGCCGCGCTGGCGTTCTCAAATAGATGCCAGCGATCGGCCACCTGCTTGGCGCCAGGGCAGGCGTGTGCCGCCGCAGGTCCGTAGGCGCCGCCACGATCGCGCGCGATCACCTCGATGCCAGGATGCGCCGTCAGCCAGTCTTCGACGGTGCCGGCGGCGCGATCGGGCAGCAGGTCGACGATGCGCCGACGCTCCAGGTCGCAGATGATGGAGCCATAGCGGTGCCCACGCCGCCACGCCCAATCGTCGATGCCGATGACGCGGGGCGGCGTCGTGGTGGATGCGGATGCGCCGCGGCGCACCAACCTGAGCAAGGTCGAGCCGCTCACCGGCAATCCGAGACGTTGCGCCAGCCGCGCCCCGGCGGCACCGCCGAGCCCGAGACCGATGTGGCGCTGGATGTCGGCCAATCGCGAGGTGCGTCGCCCATGCGGCGCGGCGACGTTCGGCATGGGTTCGGTGAACACCTTGCGCGGGCATCCGTCGGCGTCGCAGCGGAACCGACGCGCGACGACGGTGATGATGACGGCGCGCCCTTGCCAAGGCAGATCCGCCAGTCTGCGCCGATACCGACTATGGATCCGCTGCGACGGACAACGGCACCGAGGGCATGTCGCCGTTCGGCGGCGCGGCTCCGCAGTAACAGCAACGCGATGAAGCTCCGGCTCGACACGGACGACAACCAGATCACTTGGAACAAGTGCAAGCAGGGACTGCAAGGATGACCAACCAGAGTTGAGGTTGCGAAGTCATCCTCTCTCATCGATTCGCTCCCCCAGTACAAGACTCCTCTGCACCAAAAGTGCGGAAGAGCCCCTTTTGCGCGCCGATTGACAACCCGGATAATTCTCGTAAGCGCGATATCGGCATTTATCGCGCCTAACTGGCATCTTCGAGGGCTCGCCGGGGCTTCCGGAATGGAAGTGGCTTCTATATCAAGCCCATATGCGCACGCTGCCGCACCCCGACTTCGTCGCCCTGCTGGCTCGGGCCGATGTCAACCAGGCCCGCTTTGCTCGGCTCGCGGGCGTCACCGCCCGCCAGGTCAACAACTGGTGCCGCGGCCGCGCCGCGGTGCCCCGCTGGGCCGCCATCCTCGCCCTCACCCTCCAGGAGATCACCGCCGACCGCCTGAAATTGGCGCTGGAAGAGAGGGATTTCGGCCGGCACGAGGCGCTCGGCACGCCGCCAGCAGCAGGCGCCCCTACCACACGCCCGGTTATGACCACCTTGGCTCTCTCCGATCGTCCGGACGAAGCAGGCACCGAGCCACAGATGATCCGATGCAATGCCTCTAACGAGAAGGCGCGCACCGGCCGGGACAGCAAGGCGCTATGAGGAATGGAGCGCCAGCGCGATCCCGACCGATCTCACTGAAATCCGCAAGGGGTTAACTGAAACGCGGAAGGCAGATCGACACCGGCCGACGCGCGCTCACCGGCGGCAGTGCCGGCCCCCGAGGTGCCGCCGGCGCCGGTCGGCCAGGCGCCGGCCCGCGTGCGGCGCTGGTTCGATGCCGCCGCGGATGCCCTCATCCCCGCCTATGACGGTCGCCTCGCCACCGCCCGCCTCGCCGCCGACGCCTACGCGCGTCGGGCCAAGGCGGAAAATACCCGCCGGGCCTACCGGGCCGGCGTGCGCGCCTGGTGCCTCTGGTGCGAGGCCCACGCCCTGCCCTGCCTTCCCGCCAGTGCGGCGGACGTGGTCGCTTTCCTCGCCGCCGAGCGCGGCCGCGGCCTGTCCGTCAACACCGTCGACCTCCGCCGCGCCGCCATCCGCTACCTGCATTTCATCGCCGGCTGCCCGGTGCCGACGGCCGAAGCGCGGGTGGCGGAAACCATGGCCGGCATCCGTCGCGACGCCGCCGACACCGGCGACCTGCCGGCCAAAAAGCTCGCCGCGACCGCCGACATCCTGCGCCAGATCCTGGCGCCGATCCCGGACGATCTCGCCGGCCTGCGCGATCGCGCGCTGCTGCTGGTCGGCTTTGCCGGTGCGCTGCGTCGCGCCGAGCTCGCCGCCGTCCGCGTCGCAGACCTGGAGACGAGCGAGCGCGGTCTGCGCCTGCTGCTGCCGCGCTCCAAGCGCGAGCGCACCGGAAACAGCGTCACCGTGGCGATC
>DATKQA010000147.1:0-2854 GCA_035523835.1 Candidatus Sulfotelmatobacter sp. | reverse complement strand
CCGCCTGCGCATGCTGCCCAACACCATTACCGCCTGCCTGTGGATGGCGAGCGGCTTCGTCGTCTATTATTCCGTCTACGGCATGTTCGCGACGCACCTGCAGAAGGACCTGCATCTGACCGCCGCGGAAACCGCCATGCCGATCGCGCTCGCCAATCTGGTGGGTTTCTTTGCCAGCGGCTTCTGGGGCTGGGTGGCGGATCGTGCCGGCCGGCGCTGGGCCATGATCATCCCGGCGGCGATCGGGCTGTTCATCACGCCGGCCTATCTCTTCACCACGTCCTATCAGTTGATCGTCGCCGCCTTTGTCCTGCAGGGCGCGTTCCTCGGGGCGATCTACGGCCAGAACCCGAGCTATCTCTCGGAGCGTTTCCCGACCGAGGTGCGGGCCACGGCCTCCGGCTTCTGCTACCACCAGGGTGCGATCTGGGCCGGCTTTACCGGACCGATCCTCGCCTATCTCGCCGAAGGCCGGCCACTCGGCTTCGCCGTGCCCATGCTGATCGCGACCACCGGCGCGGCGATCGTCTTCGTCCTGGTGCTGCTGTTCGGGCCGGAGACCAAGGGCAAGGTGCTGGTCCCCGAGTTGCAGATCGCACCCGGCGACGACTGAAGTTTACGGCAATCGCAGCGTGCCTCGCCCCGGCCGGGGCGAGGCACTTTTGTCCCGTGGCGCCTATGTCAGTCGATAGAAGCGGGCCGCCGTATCGTGGAACAGATCGGCCTTCTCCGCCGCCGACGCGCCGGAGGCCAGCCGCTTGAAGGCGTTCCAATAGAGCGCGTAGCTGCCGGACACCTTGTCCACCGGGAAGTTGCTTTCGAACATGCAGCGCTTGGTGCCGAAGGCTTCGATGCCGGTCTCGATATAGGGCCGCCAGGCATCGGCAAGCTGCCGCGACGACGGCGGCCGTTCCGCCTTGTGGAAGTCGAAGCCGTTGACCTTCATGCCGATGCCGCCGAGCTTCAAATGGACGTTGGGACAGGCGGCGAGGTCGCGGATCGACTTCTGCCAGGCCGGAAAGATCTCTTGGCGCCGCCCGGCATAGGGACCGATGCCGATCGGCCCGCCCATGTGGTCGAGCACGATCGGCTGCTCGGGAAACACCCGCGCCAGATCGGTCAGCTCGGGGATCTGCGGATGATAGAGCCAGGCGTCGAAACTGAGGCCGAACGGCTTCAGCCTGGCGAAGCCGGCACGAAAATCCTTGTCGGCCATGAGCTGCGGCGGCGGATTGGTATGGCTCGGCCGGATGGCGCCGCTGCCGTCCCATGCCGTGACATGGCGGATGCCGCGGAAGCGCCCGTTGCCGGCGGCGACATGCGCCGCGAGCACCGTTTCCACCCGGGCGCCAAGCTGGAGGTTAGCCAGGCTGACGATGCCGGCGCAGGCGCGGGTTTCGCCATAGATCCCCGAGGCGGCCATGGCCGCCACGCCGTTGGCGAATTCGGTTTCGCCGATCGGCCGCATCTCCTCCGGTCCGTCGGCGCGGTACATGGCCGTGCAATCGATGAAGACGGTGGCGCGCACATTGTGGCCGCTGCCGGTATCCGCCAACAGTTCGGGCAGGAGATAGCGATGGGTCGGGAAATCCCAGAGGTGGTGATGCGGATCGCAGATCGGCAGCGCCGGTTCGATGATCTCTTCCTGCGTCCTGGCCAGCCAGTCGTCCGGGCCGCCGGCGAAGTGCTGCGAGACGGAGGTGACGGTGCTCATGCGCGATCCTCCCAGGCTCTGTTCAGGCGGCGCGTTCCAGGCTTTGCAACAGCAATTCGAGGGCGGCGGCGGCGAAGGCATGCATGTTTTCCACCCGGTCGGCGCGGCCCGTCTCCAGGGTGACGACCTTGTCGACCGGCCCGGCGACGGCCAGGCAGGCATGCCCGGCGGCGTCGCCGTAGCGGTTGCCGGCGGGGCCGGTGGCGCCGGTTTCCGCCAGGCCCCAGGAGACGGCGAATTGCCGCCGCACCGTGCGCGCGAGCAGCGCCGCGTAAGGCTCGCTCGCCGAGCGGATGCCTTTGAGCTCCGCATCGGGAATCTCGAGCAGGGCGTCGCGGGCGGTGCGCGTATAGACCACGGCGGCACCGACGAAATAGGCCGAGGCGCCGGGAACGGCGAGCAGGGCGGCCGAGATCAGGCCGCCGGCGGAGGATTCCGACACCGCGATCGATTCGCGCCGCGCCTTCAAGCGGTCGCCGATGCCATGGCCGAGGGCGACGAGGGCCTGGAAGTCCATGAGCTTGCCGTCCCGTTTATTCCGCCGCCGAGGCGAGGCCGAATTCCGCCAGAACGGCCTCGGTATGTTCGCCGAGTGCCGGCGCGCGGCTGCCGGCGCGGGTCGCCGACCCGGTCATGCGGAAGGGCGGGTTCAGCACCTTGAAGCTGCCGCCGGCGTCCTGCACCTCGGCGAACGACTGGCGGTGCGCCAGTTGCGCATCCTGCATCACCTCGGCCACGGTGCGATAGGGCGAACAGGGCACGCCGTTGCGGTCGAGCACCGCCTGGCAATCGACGGTGCTGAGCTGCGTCGACCAGGCCTCCACCTCGTCCATGAGCTGGCCCCAGTTGCTGCGCCGGTCGAGATATTCGGCGAAGCGCGGATCGGTCAGCCAATCCGGCCGGCCGGCGGCGGCGCAGAGGCCCTGATAGGTCCGCTCGCTGGCGATCGACACGTTGAGATAGCCGTCGGCCGTCGCCACCGGCCCGAACAACGGCCGATCCGAGCGCTTCACCTCGAACTGGGCGAGCTGCAATTCGGACAAGGTCAGGGTCAGCATGCTCTCCATCATCGAGACGTCGATATGCTGGCCCTTGCCGGTGGCATGCCGCTGATGCAGAGCGGCCGAGATGGCGCCGAAG
>DATKQA010000146.1:0-4360 GCA_035523835.1 Candidatus Sulfotelmatobacter sp. | reverse complement strand
CTACTACGGTTTTTTGCAGGGCGAGAGCGACCAGTTCGTGCCCGAGCTCTACTACGACAACCACCCGGTCGACCCGCCGCGCTCGCCGGCCGAGGGCTATCACCTGACCGAGGACCTCATCGACCGTGCCATCGGCTTCATCCGCGACCAGAAGTCCGCCGTGCCGGAGCGGCCTTTCTTCCTCTACCTCTGCTTCGGCGCCACCCATGCGCCGCACCAGGCACCGCGGCAATTCATCGAGAAATATCGCGGCAAGTTCGATGCCGGCTGGGACGTCATCCGCCAGGACTGGTTCGAGCGGCAGAAGAAGCTCGGCGTCATCCCGCCCGAAACCGAGCTCGCGCCGCGCAATCCCGGCGTGCGGCCATGGACGGAACTCAGCCGCGAGGAGCAGGCGCTCGCCTGCCGCCTGCAGGAAGCCTTCGCCGGCTTCCTCGAACATACCGACCATCATCTCGGCCGGCTGTTCAAGTTCCTCGAGCAGATCGGCGAATACGACAATTCGCTCAAGTTCCTGATGTCGGACAACGGCGCCAGCCAGGAGGGCGGACCGATCGGCGTCATCCACAGCATGAAATATTTCAACGGCGTGCCGGAGACGCTGGAAGAGAGCATGGCGCACCTCGACGATATCGGCGGCCCGCATTCGCACACCAACTATCCCTGGGGCTGGGCCCAAGCCGGCAATTGCCCGGGCAAACGCTACAAGCAGAATACCCACGGCGGCGGCGTGCGCGATCCGCTGATCGTGCATTGGCCCGGGGGCATCGAAGAGGCCGGCGGCATCCGCCACCAGTTCCACCATGTCACCGACATCGCGCCGACCGTGCTCGAGGTGGTCGGCATCGCGGCGCCGAGCAGCGTGAACGGCGTGGCGCAGATGCCGGTGCAGGGCACCAGCCTCGCCTACAGCTTCCCGCCCGCAGCCAAGGTAGAACGTTCGCGTAAACAGGTGCAGTATTTCGAGATGTTCGGCCACCGCGGCATCTGGGCCGACGGCTGGAAGGCGGTCGCCTATCACGATCCCGGCCGGCCGTTCGAGGACGACAAGTGGGAACTCTATCATCTCGACAAGGATTTCTCCGAGTGCCACGACCTCGCCAAGGCCGAGCCGGAGAAGCTCAGGCAGATGATCGAACTCTGGTGGAGCGAGGCCGGGCGCTGCGGCGTGCTGCCGCTCGATGACCGCCGCGTCGAATTGTGGCGGCCGACACCGCGTCAGCGCACGCCGCGCAACCGCCGGCGCTACGTCTATTATCCGCCGATCGGCCATATCAACGCCGACGTGGCGCCGGCGATCGGCAACCGCAGCTTCACCGTAACGGCGGAGATCGAGCGCGCCGCGGCGACAGACGGCGGCTGTCTCTTCGCCTATGGTTCGGCCAACAACGGCCTGTCGCTCTATATCCTCGGCAACAAGCTGGTGTTCGACTACAACCTGTTCGGCAAGCACTACAAAGCGGTTTCCGGCCGGCCGGTGCCCACCGGCGCCGCGACCATCGGCGTCGCCTTCGAGCGCCTGGGCCAGACCGGGCGCGCCGCCGTCACCATCGCCGGCCAGGAGTGCGGCGCGGTCGAGGTGCCCTTCGTGCTGCGCATGATTTCGAGCGGCGGCATGGACGTGGCGCGCGATCCGGGATCGGCGGTCAGCGACGATTATCAGCCGCCGTTCGAATTCCAGGGACAGATCCACCGCCTGGTCTTCGAAACCCCCGATCGCGGCGCGAAAGCCGAGGCCGATGCGCGCAAGGCGCAGATCCGCGCCGACATGGCGCGGCAATAGCGGGCGCGCGGTGAGCGCAGGCTGCTGCGGACCAGAGAGCGAGCGCGAACCACGCGCCGACGACGCCGGCATCAGCACGCACGGCCATGATGCGGCCGAGATGGCGCTGGTGCCCGGCGGCCCGTTCCGTATGGGCTGCGACCTTGGCGAGGGCCACCGCCACGACGCCGAGGGCCCGGTGCGGACGGTCGAGGTCGCTGCTTTCCGAATCGATCGCTGCGCGGTAAGCAACGCGCGCTTCGCTGCCTTCATCGCCGCCACCGGCCATCGCACCGCGGCCGAGCGTTTCGGCTGGTCCTTCGTTTTCGCCGGCTTGCTGCCCGACGACTTCCCGCCGACCCGCGGCGCCGCCGCCGCGCCCTGGTGGCGGCAGGTGGCGGGCGCCGACTGGCGCCATCCGGAAGGACCGCATTCCGGCCTCGACGGACGCGGCGCGATGCCAGGGGTGCACATCGCCCATGCCGACGCGCTCGCCTTCGCCGCCTGGGCCGGCAAGCGCCTGCCGAGCGAGGCCGAATGGGAGAAGGCGGCGCGCGGCGGCCTGGTCGGCCGGCGCTATCCCTGGGGCGACGTGGAGACGCCGGACGGCGAGCATCGCTGCAATGTCTGGCAGGGCACCTTCCCGAGCGCGAATACCGAGGCTGACGGCTATTACGGCCTGGCGCCGACCGACGCCTTCCGGCCGAACGGCTATGGCCTTTACAACATGGTCGGCAATGCCTGGGAATGGTGCGCCGACTGGTTCGCTCCCGGGCGACGCGCGATGCGCGGCGGCAGCTATCTCTGCCATCCCTCCTACTGCTGGCGCTACCGCAATGCCGCCCGTTCGTCGGCGACACCCGACAGCACCAGCGGCAATGTCGGCTTTCGCTGCGCAGCCGACGCCGCCTGAGCGGCCGGCGCCGTCAGCCGATGTTTTCGCGCCGCGGCGCCGACGACGCGATGGGTGCCACCAGACGCAGGCCGCACTCCGTCCGCCCCGGCGGCGCGGCGGCCGGCAGCGGCAGGATGAGCTGATGTGTTGACAGCGCCCTGGCGACAGCCTGGACCGCCATGGCCAGTTCGTGCCGCGCCTCGGCACGGGCAAGCCAGCTCAGGTGCGCCTCGAAGCGCGGCCGGTCACCCGCCTGCACGGCGGCGATGATGTTGAGAAGCTGGCGTTCGCAGGCGCTCACGCCGTTCTGGCCCGGCCGCGCCACGCAGAGCCGGCGGCGGCCGGCATAGACCAGCATGCGGATGACGACGCGGAAGGTGGCAAAGACCTCGGCCGCGTCTTCGCCGCAGGCAGCGGAAAAGGCGTCGGCAATCAGCGGGCAATCGCCGCGCCCGGCCACGAGATGCCGCAACGACCAGACCAGCAGATGTTCGGCGCAACCGAGGCCCGACTGTCCGCCGCCTTGCCGTTGCATGCCCGCCTCCGCCCTGTTCGCCCCGTCGACCTTCTCTTTGAGGGTAAGTGCAAATGATAATGATTTGCAAACTTAATAAGAGGCCAGTAGGCTGACCGCATCCGATGATCGGGAGCCTGCGCATGTCACCGGCCTCAACCCTGCCCGCCTATACGGCGAACATGCCGCTCAGCGAACTGCATACGGCGGAGCTGCTGGTCGTGGCTGGCGCCCGGCTATGGATCGCGCCGCATCGCCAGCCGGGCTCGGGCCGCCCCGCCTGGTGCGGCGGCTTCTCCTTGGTCGGCATGGATACCGCCGATATTGCCGCCTTCGACAGGCTGCTGCGCATCGTCGCGACCGCCGCCGGACACCCTCTCGATCTCCGCTGCCGCCACAACATCCGCCTCGGCGCCGACGAGGCCGGCCTGTTGCGCCTCGTCGGCCTGCTGCAACAGGATCAGCGGCCGGCCGCCAGGGCGATGCTCGGCCATTGGCTGCCGGCGACGGCGGCGCGCGTGGCGTTCTCGCCGGCGCTTTGCTTCGCCACGGCGCTCCGCGACTGCGGCTTGCCGCTGCCTTGCCGGCATGGGCTGCCGGCCGGCCTCGCGCACCCCGACCGCGGCCTGCTGCTGCATTAGAGCCCGGTCGGCTCGGCACGCATTCGCGCTGCCCGGCCGCTGTGGCACAATGCCGGGCCATGCAGCGGGAGGAACGGGTATGCGCGTCCACAATCTCTACGTCGATGCCGACGGCCAGTCGCATTTTCGCGACATCGAGGTGAAATGGGAAAGCGAAGGGCCGGGCGGCAAGCTTTCGGCGCGGCTGCCGGCGACCGGCATCATTTTCCGCCAGACCTCGGGCGACTATGACCTCGACTGGCATCCGGCGCCGCGGCGGCAATACATCATCAATCTGGACGCCGGGGTGAAGATCACCGCGGGCGACGGCGAGAGCCGCATCATCGGCGCCGGCGAGGTGGTGCTGGTGGAGGACGTGCACGGCAAGGGCCATCTGTCGCAGTCGGTCGGCGGCAAGATGCGCCACTCGATCTTCGTGCCGGTGGAATAGGGAGGCAGCCATGGCTTTCGACGAGCAAGCCGCCATCGACTATTTCTGGCAGGCGCGCGCCCGCGGCGACTACTTCCCCGCCGACTGGTACGACCGGCTGAGCCTGGACCAGGCCTAT
>DATKQA010000145.1:0-2334 GCA_035523835.1 Candidatus Sulfotelmatobacter sp. | reverse complement strand
GCGATGAAATCCTTGCGGCCCTGCACCGGATCGGGCAGCGCCCTGATGCGGTCGTCGAGCGAGGGCGACTGCACCGTGCCGGGGCAGATGGCGTTGCAGCGGATGCCCTTGGCGACGTAGTCGGCGGCGACCGATTTGGTGAGCCCGATCACCGCCGCCTTGGTGGCGCCGTAGATGAAGCGGTTGGGAAAGCCGCGCAGGCTGGAAGCGACCGAGGCGATATTGATGATGGCGCCGCCGCCCCGGGCCAGCATGCCGGGCAGGAAGGCTTTGATCATGCGGAATTGGCTGCGCACGTTGAGGTCGAAGGCGAATTGCCAGTCGGCCTCGCTCGCGTCCAGCACCGTGCCGTGATGCACGAAGCCGGCGCAGTTGAAGAGGATGTCGACCGGGCCGCAATCCGCCGGCGCGGCGGCGACGGCGGCGCCGTCGAGCACGTCGAGCCTGCGGGTGCTGAGGCCGGCGGTGCCGGCGAGTTCGGCAAGCCTCGCCTCGTTGACGTCGGTCGCCCACACCCTGGCACCCTCGGCGGCGAAGGCGAGCGCGGTGGCCCGGCCGATGCCCTGGGCGGCGGCGGTGACGATTGCCGTTTTCCCCGTCAGTCTGCCTGCCATCCGCACCCCCCAGGCGGCGCCGCGACGCACGGGACCGCCGGGGGAAATTGCCATGCCAGCAGCGGAATTGTAAATTCCAAAGCGACTTAGGCCTCGCTCGGCGCGACACGCCAAGGCCGGGACGGCGGCCGGCTCCCGCTGCCGGCGGCGCCCCGCGTCCGATCCGGAAAGCCCGCCGCCGCGCCCGATCCGCCTCGCGGCTCCCGCAGGGAGCGGAATTCGCAGCGCCGGTCGCAAAAATCGCCGCCCTGCATGTTCTAAGCGGCGAGGCCGAGTGATCTACTTCTTTTGAGCGACATCGAGTCGCGTATTGCACCTTGGAGGTAGAAATGAAACCGGAAATCGACTCGGCCGAGCTGGACCTGATTTACCTGCGTCTGTCGCAAGCCTTCGCTGACGCCTTCTGCTTTCCGACCGTCGAGCATGATTTCGCCAAGCGCGCCCGTTTCGTCGCCGCGGCGGAGGACCAGAGCTGGCTCTATCGCGACGCGCCGACCTACGACCCCGCCTACAACACGCTGCGCGACAATGGCTTCTGGCTCAATGTCCGGCGCCACGGCAGCCGCACCGCCGATGGTGAACGGGAAATGGTGGCCCACTGCGCCATCAGGGTCTGGCGCAATACCCGGCTCAACGATTTGTTCGTGAACAATCGCTTCATCCAGGAGCGCGACAGCGGTTTCTCGATCGCCTTCGCTTCGACCGAAACGGCGCATGTCGCCGGCACCCTCGCCTATATCGGCGGCGCCTGGGTGCATCCGGATTTCCGCCACCGGCGCATCGCCGCGCTGCTCATGGCGTTCTCGCAGCTCCACCTCTTGCACCATTACGACTGCGACTATGCGCTCGGCCTGGTCGACGACAAGGCGGCGCAGGCCGGCATGGGCGCGCGGGCCTGGCGCTTCCATCACCACCATAGCGGCGTGACCTGGAACTGGCCCGGCCGCGGCCGCATTCCGGCCTGGCTGATCTACAATACGCGGAGCGACATGATCGCCGAGCTCAGGCGCTTTGCCGTCCGCACCGAGCCGGCCAAACAGCCCGCGATGCTGCAGGCAACGGCCTAAGCATCTGCGCCGGCGGAGCGTCTCCCGCCCTCAGTGCCAGACGGGAGACCTCCATTGCACGACGGTCAGGATCTGGTCGATGCTGCCGCGCCACAGGACGGGAAAGGTCAGGCGGTCGTAGTGGAAGGTGCGCCCGGCGATGGTGGCGACCACCTCGTGATAGGCGACCTCGGGCCGCTTGACGGTCTGGTCCAACTGGTCCCCGACGGCGCCGACGTAGTTCTGATCGGCGTAGTCGCCGAGCCGGCATCCGGTCAGATTCTTGCCGAGGCCCATGCGCGCCTGCGGGCCCTGCTGCACGATGACATAATCCTGCGGGTTCGCGCCTTCCACCAGGAACAGGGTCGAGGCCGGCCGCATCAAATCGGGGTTGGACAGGATCGGCTTGAGGTCGTCAACCAGATGGAAGAAGCCCTTGGCGTCGCTGATCCGATACCAGGCGCGCAACGATCGCCTCAGCCAGTAGTCCTGCAGGTCGCCGAGCGAATGGCGGCGATAAATCGTTTCCTTCACCCCACCCTCCATCCGTTGCGACCACCGAGATAGCCGCAACCGATGAATCAATCATGAACGCCGCCCGGTTGCCCCCCGGCAACCGGTCAGCTCGGCTCCGATACCGTCGATGCGGCGCCCTTGTCGCGCCGGGGCGAATT
>DATKQA010000144.1:0-2000 GCA_035523835.1 Candidatus Sulfotelmatobacter sp. | reverse complement strand
GCCTGGCCTTCGAGCCCGCGCACCGTGCCCTGCCATTTGCGGCAGACATAGAGCGGCATCAGGAGGTGGAACTCGGGATAGGCGTGCGAGGCGAAGGTGAAGGGCGCCAGGCAGGCGGCGGCCACATCGATACCGAGCTCTTCCCTCAATTCGCGGATCAGCGCCGCCTCCGGCGTCTCGCCCGGCTCGACCTTGCCGCCGGGAAACTCCCACAGCCCCGCCATCGACTTGCCGGGCGGGCGCTGCGCCAGCAACACCCGGCCGTCCGGATCGACCAGGGCGACCGCCGCCACCAGCACGGATTTCCGCGTCACCGGCCGCAGCAGTTCGAAATGCCAGACGCGGCGCCGGCCGCGCAGCGGATAGTCGATCTCGCCCTCGCCGCTGCGGCGATGGCCGAGCTTCGCCATGACGCGGGCGGACGCGAGGTTGCCGGCGAAGACGTGATTGGCGAAGCGCTGGACGCCGAGCACGGCGAAGCCGTAGTCGACCAGGCGCTGCGCCGCCTCGGTGGCATAGCCCTGGCGCCAATAGGGCACGCCGACGTAATAGCCGAGTTCCGCGATCCGCCAGCCATCCAGGGGGCGGATGGAGGACATGCCGATCACGGCGCCATCGGCTTTCCGCTCGACCGCCAGATCGATGGCCGCGGCCGTGGCGAGCGAGCGGATGAATTCGGCCGCGCCGCCGGCCGGATAGGGATGCGGAATCGACGAGGTCATCTCGGCCACCCGAGCATCGCCCACCATGCGCTCGATCGCGTCCGCATCGGCAAGCGTCGGCGGCCGCAGCAGGAGCCGTGTCGTTTCCAGGCGGGGACGCTCGACGCCGCCCGCGCTCACGATCGATAGTCGGCGTTGATGTCGATGTAGCCGTGCGTCAAGTCGCAGGTCCAGACCTTGGCTGCCGCCTTGCCGACACCGACATGGGCCTCGATGAGGATTTCGCGGCCTTTGAGATGCGCGGTCGCCCTGGCTTCGTCGTAGGCCGGATCGACCATGCCGCGGCGGGTGACCAACTGGCCGCCGATGCGGATCGCCAGCTTGTCGCGGTTGGCCTTGGCCCCCGACTTGCCGATGGCCATGACGATGCGGCCCCAGTTGGCGTCTTCGCCGGCAATCGCCGTCTTCACCAGCGGCGAATTGGCGATGGCGAGCGCGATGGTGCGTGCCGCCTTGGGCGTCGTCGCGCCGGCGATCTTGATGGTGACCAGCTTGCCGGCGCCTTCGCCGTCGCGCGCCACCTGCTCGGCCAGATCGGCCATGACCGCGTGCAGCGCGCGGCGGAAAGCTTTCAGCCGGGGATCGGCGGCGCGGGCCACGCGCTTGTGGCCGGCGGCGCCGGTGGCGAACAGCAGCAGCGTGTCGCTGGTCGAGGTATCGCCGTCCACCGTCAGGCAATTGAAGGATTCGGCGTTGGCCTCGGCCAGGAGAGTCCTGAGCACCGGCGCCGGCAGGGCGGCGTCGGTGGCGACGAAGGCCAGCATGGTCGCCATGTCGGGCGCGATCATGCCCGAACCCTTGCAGATGCCGTTCACCGTCACCGGCACCCCGTCGATGCGCGCCGTCGCCGTCGCCAGCTTGGGGAAAGTGTCGGTGGTGCCGATCGCCGTCGCCGCGTCGCGCCAGCCGTCGGCGTCGAGCCGCGGCGGCAGGGTTTCCAGCGCCGCGACGATCTTCTCGTGCGGCAGGATCTGGCCGATCACCCCGGTCGAGGCCAGCAGCACCTCGCTCACCTTGCAGCCGGCGAGGCGGGCCGCCGCTTTGGCGGTGGCGGCGACGGCCGCCTTGCCGGCCTTGCCGGTGAAGACATTGGCATTGCCGGCGTTCACCGCGAGCGCCCGGGCGGCGCCACGCGGCAGCACCTGGCGGCACCATTCCACGGGCGCGCCGGGCATGCTGGACTGGGTGAGCCGCCCGGCCACCGTGGTGCCCGGCGCGAACACCATGAGCAGGAGATCGGGCCGTCCCTGATAGCGCGTTCCGGAATTGGCCACGGCA
>DATKQA010000143.1:0-3021 GCA_035523835.1 Candidatus Sulfotelmatobacter sp. | reverse complement strand
CCCACGCCTTCGCCGCGGGGGTAGCGCAGCGCCGAAGGACCATCGTCGATCCGCGCCGCCGTCGCCACCATGTGCATCAACTCGACCTCGTCCGCCGCCGCCATGATGACGAAGCCGGGGAGGCAGCCGAGATAGGCGATGTCGAAGCTGCCGGCGTGGGTCGCGCCGTCATTGCCGACCGGCCCGGCGCGATCCATCGCAAACCGCACGGGCAGCGACTGGATCGCCACGTCGTGCACCACCTGGTCATAGGCGCGCTGCAGGAAGGTCGAGTAGATGGCGCAGAACGGCTTCATCCCCTCGGTCGCCATGCCGGCGGCGAACGTCACCGCGTGCTGCTCGGCGATGCCGACATCGAAGCAGCGGTCCGGGAAGCGCTTGCCGAACTTGTCGAGGCCGGTGCCGGACGGCATGGCCGCGGTGACGGCAACGATGGACGGGTCCTTCTCCGCCTCGGCGATCAGTGCGCTGGCGAACACATTGGTGTAGCTCGGCGGGCCGGGCGGCGCCTTCGCCTGCTCGAACGTCACCACGTTGAACTTCGAGACGCTGTGCAGCTTGTCCGGCGCGTCGGCGCCCTGGGCGTAGCCCTTGCCCTTCTGGGTGATGACGTGCACCAGGATCGGGCCGGCCTCCTCCGCCTCGCGCACATTGCGCAGCACAGGCAGCAGGTGGTCCATGTTGTGCCCGTCGATCGGGCCGACATAGTAGAAGCCCAGTTCCTCGAACAGCGTGCCGCCGGTCAGCATGCCGCGGGCGTATTCCTCGGCGCGGCGAGCCGTCCGCTCGATGCCGCGCGGGAAGCGCCGCGCCATTCGGCCGGCCAGTTCGCGCAAGCCGAGGAAGCTGCGCGAGGACATCAGCCGCGAGAGGTAGGCGCTCATGGCGCCCACCGGCGGGGCGATCGACATGTCGTTGTCGTTCAGCACCACGATAAGCCGCGTGTGCCGCGCCCCGGCGTTGTTCATCGCCTCGTAGGCCATGCCGGCGCTCATCGCGCCGTCGCCGATGACGCAGATCACGTTGCGATGATCGAGCTCGCCCTGCCCGGTCTCCCGGACCCGCGCATTCTTCAGATCGCGCGCCACCGCCATGCCGAGCCCGGCGGAGATCGAGGTCGAGGAATGCGCGGCGCCGAACGGGTCGTACTCGCTCTCGGCGCGGCGGGTGAAGCCGGACAGGCCGCCGCCCTGGCGCAGGGTGCGGATGCGGTCGCGCCGTCCGGTCAGGATCTTGTGCGGATAGGCCTGGTGGCCGACGTCCCAGATCAGCCGATCGACCGGCGTATCGAACACCGCATGCAACGCCACCGTCAGCTCGACCACGCCGAGGCCGGAGCCGAGATGGCCGCCGGTCACCGACACAGCGTCGATGGTTTCCGCACGGAGTTCATCGGCAAGCTGCTTGAGCTGCTCGTGGGAGAAATTGCGCAGATCGGCCGGAATGTTCACCCGGTCGAGCAAAGGAGTTCTTACCGCGTTCATGTTCAATCCTGCCTCGAAATTCAATTTCGTCGTGCCACAACGAACGCCGCCAGCGCCCGCAACAGCGCGGCACGTCCGCCGAAACTGTCCAGATGGGCGGCTGCCTGGCGGGCCAGCATGTCGGCCTGCAGCCGCGCCCGCTCAATCCCCAGTACCGCCACCATCGTCGCCTTGCCCGCCGCCTGGTCCTTTCCGGTCCGCTTGCCGGTTTCCTCGGCGCTCCCCTCGGCGTCTAGAAGATCGTCGGCAATTTGGAACGCCGCGCCCAGATCGCGCCCGTAGCCCGCCAGCAGGTGCCGCTGCATCACGGGCGCGCGACCGAGGATCGCGCCCGCCTCGGCACTGAACTGGATCAGCCGCCCGGTCTTGAGTGCCTGCAGCCGGGTGACCGCCGGGCCGTCCAGGGGCTCGCCGGCGGCGATCAGTCCGGGTGCCAGCATGTCGATCATCTGCCCGCCGGCCATGCCGCGCCCGCCCGCGGCGCCGCCCAGCGCGGCAACCAGCTCGCAACGCGCCAGCGGCTCGGAATGCGTGTCCTCCTCGGCCAGCACCTCAAAGGCGCGCGCCTGCAGCGCGTCGCCGGCGAGGATCGCGGTGGCCTCGTCGAAGGCCTTGTGGGTGGACGGCTTGCCGCGGCGCAAATCGTCGTCGTCCATCGCCGGCAGGTCGTCATGCACCAGCGAATAGGCGTGCAGCATCTCGATCGACGCCGCGACCCGCGCGGCGCAGGTTTCCGACACCTTGAACAGGGCCGCGCTCTGCATCACCAGGAACGCGCGCAGGCGCTTGCCGCCGCCCAGCGTGGCGTAGCGCATGGCCTCGGCCAACCGCCCTTCCGGACCATCATTCTCCGGCAGCAGCGCATCCAAGGCCGCCTCGACCACGCTGGCGACGTGGGCCATCGCTGCCGACAGCTCCATCTGGGTCGACGCCACCAGCCCGTCCATCTGCCTCAATCCAGTTCCCTGGTGCCGAGCGTACCGTCGGCATGTTGCACGATCGCGGCCACGCGCGCCTCGACCTCGGCCAGTTTGGCTTCGCAGTGGCGGCGGAGCGCGGCTCCGCGCTCATAGGCAGTAATCGCGTCCTCGAGCTT
Organism: Candidatus Sulfotelmatobacter sp.; assembly: GCA_035523835.1. Taxonomy (GTDB): domain Bacteria; phylum Pseudomonadota; class Alphaproteobacteria; order Ferrovibrionales; family Ferrovibrionaceae; genus DASQHM01. The sequence continues at coordinate 441 of DATKQA010000143.1, read as the reverse complement.
TTGTTGCCCGCTTTCGAGTCCCCGAACGATTTGCTCCAGCTCAGCCAGCGCCTCCTCGAACGACATCTGGCTGACGTCCTTGCTGACATCCCTGGGCCCGGCCGGCTCAGGTTGCTTGCCCTCAGGCATCGGCCCACGACTCCCCCAGGACCCCGATCGGCGGTGGTAATGCCTTCGCGCACGCTCGCCAAGCCCTGCCCAGGTTGCCGCCCGGCCGCGGCCGGACCCTGGTCAGCAGGCAATCCCAATTCGGGCAGAATGATGTCGGCGGCATGGATTGCAAGCGGGGCACGGAGATGTGCGGCCGGTGCGCTATCGGCCCGGCGCGTCGGCCGCGGCCGGCTCGGCCGGCTCGGGGCGCCGGCGGATCAGGAAGCTCAGCACGCCGCCATCCTCGCTCCAGGCCAGCAGGGCATGGCCGGTCTCGCGGCAGAAGGCCTG
>DATKQA010000142.1:0-2098 GCA_035523835.1 Candidatus Sulfotelmatobacter sp. | reverse complement strand
TCGTTGTAGAGCGCCACGCCGTGCGCGGCGAGGAAGCGGGCGCGGCTGTCGCGGCCGAGTTCGAGGACGCGCGTCGCCAGCGCCTGTTCCGCCGCGCTGCGCCGGCTCTTCGCCGGCAGGGCAGCAAGCAGCGCGAGCCCGCGCTGCCAGAATTCCGACAAGCGGCTGGCATCGCGCCGATAGTCGTTTTCGAGGCGCGGCTCGCCCGCGGCCCATTGTTCCACGGTGCCGGCACCGGGCGGCAATGCCAAGGATCCGCTGTCAGGCCGCTCCGCCATGGCTTCCTCCCGGGATGGTCGTCGTTCGCCTATCCTGCCCCGGCGCGGCCGCTCCGCCAACCGCCAAGCGTGCCGCCAGCTCGATCCGCCCCGGCAAAAGAGGTGGCGCTAGACGCTCATCCTTTGCCGCGCGACGACCGGCGCCGGCGCGACGGCACGGGCCGGCGGGAAGACCACCGTTACCATCGTCCCCTGGCCGGGCTCGCTGTCGATGCGCAGGCTGCCCTGATGCAGCTCGACCAGCTTCTTGGTCAGCGGCAGGCCGAGACCGGTGCCCTCGAAGCGGCGGTTGAGGCTGCTTTCGACCTGGCCGAACGGCGCCAGCGCCTTGGCAATGTCGCCCTTGGCGATGCCGATGCCGGAATCGCTGATGGCGATCTGCAGCCCGCCCTCGTCGGTTACCGCCGTCGCCACCTCGATGCGTCCGGCCGGCGGCGTGAACTTGACCGCGTTGGACAAGAGATTGATCAGGATCTGCTTGAGGCGAAGCGCATCGGCGCGCAGCAGCGGCAGATCGTCGGGAATATCGAGCAGCAGCCGGTGGCCGAGCTGGCGGAGCCGCGGGCGGATCACCGTCAGGGCTCCGGCGACGGCGGCGCGCACGTCGAGCACCTCCTCGTTCAGCTCGGCGCGTCCCGCCTCGACCTTCGACAGATCCAGGATGTCGTTGATGACATTCAGCAGGTGCTGGCCGGCGCCGTGCACGTCGCCGATATATTCGCGGTATTTCGGCGATCCCAGCGGGCCATGGGTCTCCGATCGCACGATCTCGGAAAAGCCGATGATGGCGTTGAGCGGGGTGCGCAGCTCGTGGCTCATATTGGCGAGGAATTCCGACTTGGCGCGGTTGGCGGCTTCCGCCTGCTCCTTGGCCTCCTGCAGGGCGGCGGTGGCGCGCACCGCGTCGGTGACGTCGGCGCCGCTGCCGCGATAGCCGCGGAACCGGCCGCCGCGATCGAAGACCGGCTTGCCGCTGAGCGACCAGTAGGTCGGCGTCCCGTCGGGCCGCATGTAGCAATAACGGAAGTCGCGGAACGGCCGCCGCGCCTGCACATTCGCCAGGTGCACCTGCCAGTCCAGGTCGATCGCCTTGGGCTGCACCACGCCGAGGCCGATCTTGCCGAGCACCTCTTCCTGCGGCACGTCGGTCACCGCGGTGAAGCGCTCCGAGAGATAGGTGACGCGCATGGTCGCGTCGGTTTCCCAGAACCAGTCGGAGGCCACCTCGGCGATGTCGCGGAAGCGCTCCCGGCTCTGCAGGGCTTCCTGCTCGGCGCCGACGCCGCGGCTATAGACGCGCCAGGCCATGGCGAAGCCGAACAGCCAGAGCAACAGGCTCGACAGCAGCAGGGTCGCAATCACCAGGGTCCGTGCCGAGCGGGCGGCGAAGCCGATATGGCTGGCGAAATTGTCGGCCAGCGCGCCGAGCGCGCGGTCGACAACCTCGACGTCGGCCAGCAATTGCCGGCGCGCGACATCGTCGGTCGCCGCGTGCAGCTCCAACGCACCCGCCTGCATGATCCGGTGCAGCGCTTCCCCATCGCGCTTCAGCCGGTCGACCAGCGCGTCGGATTGCCGCCAATCGGCGATCGCCGCCGCCATCGGCTTCCAGCCGCCGAGCCAGTGGTAGACATGGATCAGGCCCGGTACGTCTTCCGGCCCGTTGCGGCCGGCCAGCAGCGCATCGGCGGCCGCGAGGTCGTCGGGCGTCGCCGCCTCCATCGCTCGACGGGCGCGATTGTCGCTGCCCGGGACATCGACCGCGGCCAGGTAGCGCGCATAGTCGGCGGCGGCGCCGCTTTCGGCATATTGCTGCAGAT
>DATKQA010000141.1:0-3541 GCA_035523835.1 Candidatus Sulfotelmatobacter sp. | reverse complement strand
GGTCATGGCCTTCTTCGCCGAGCTGGCGAGCGCGCTGTCGCCGCTGCCGATGGCGCCGCCGCTCACCCGCGACCAGGTCACGCTCCTCGGCCTCGACAATGTGGTGGCGCCCGGCGCGCCGGGCCTCGGCGATCTCGGCATCGTGCCGACGGCGGTCGAGGGCGTGCTGCCGAGCTATCTGTTCCGCTTCCGCCGCGGCGGCAAGACGGTGCCGCGCTTCGGCTGAGGCTCAACGCGAGACGACGCGGCGCGCCGGCAGGCTGACCTCGGCTGAGGTGCCGACCGATACCTCGCTGATCAGGCGGAACTGGCCGCCGTGCATTTCCACCAGCGACTTGACCAGCGGCAGACCGAGGCCGGTGCCGGCGTATTTGCGCGTCTGCGACGATTCGAGCTGGCCGAAGGCCTCCATCGCCTTGGGGATGTCGGCCGGCGACATGCCGATGCCGTTGTCCTGCACCTTCAGGCAGACGCCGCCGCGCTCGTCGGCGCGCACCTCGACCAGCACCTTGCCGCCGATCGGGGTGAACTTCACCGCATTCGACAGGAGGTTGATCAGCACCTGCTTGACGGCGCGCTCGTCGCCGCGGATGACCGGCGGCGGATCGGGAATGTCGGCGACCAGCGCCACGCCGGCCTGCTCGGCCCGGTCGATCACCAGCGCCAGACAGACCTTCACCACCTCGCCGAGCTCGACCCGCTCATCCTTCAGCTCGAGCTTGCCGGCCTCGATCTTGGAAAGGTCGAGAATATCGTTGATGATCTCGAGGAGGTGCGAGCCGCTGCGGTGGATGTCGGCGGCATAGGCGACATAGCGCGGCAGGGCGTCGGCGCCGAACATCTGGTCCTTGATGATCTCCGAGAAGCCGATGACGGCGTTGAGCGGCGTGCGCAGCTCGTGGCTCATGTTGGCGATGAATTCCGATTTCGCCATGTTGGCCGATTGCGCCGCGGCGGTGGCGGCGGCCAGCTCGAAGCGGAGCCTGAGGCTTTCGAACAGCAGCCGGTTGATGTGGCGGGCGCCGACCGCAAGCAGCGCGGCATAGAACGCCATGGCGCAGATGGTGAGCGGCGAGATCAGCCCGTGCCAATAGAGCGCCACGAACAGCGCGAGCGAGGTCGCCGCCAGCACGCTCAGCACCGCCGGCATGAAGCTCGCCATGGCCAGCACGTCGACGGCGGTGACGGCCACCAGCGAGAGCAGCAGCAGGATCTGGTGCGTATAGGCATCCGCCGGCCACAGCACCAGGGCGGCGATGCCCCAGAGCATGCCGCTGGCGACGGCGATGGCGGTGAACAGCGCCACCCATTCGGCGGCGGCGGCGGCGGAATCCAGGCTGGCGCGATAGCGGTGCCAGAGGATGACGCGGGCGGCGGCGGCGGCCCAGACTGCGAGCAGCCACAGGCCGATCGCCTGGTGCGGCACCTGGCCCAGCATGGCGATGGCGATGAGGCCGGCGGCGATCGGATGCAGCGAGTAGCTCAGCACGCTGCCGCGGCGAAGATAGTTGACCTGCTCGCGGCGGATCTGCCCGGCGATGTCCTGCTTGGCCGGCTTGGCCGGGGACGGCTGCGCCACGGCTTCGGGCTGCTGCAATCCGCTCGGCTCCTGCATGATCAGGCTTCGGCCGGGTTTTGCATGGGATGTTCCATCACTCTTCGCAAACCGTCATGGCGCGCTCCGGCGGCAAAGGGCTCCCCGCACGGCCGCCCGCCGCTCGTGCCGGCCAAAATGCGGCGGCATCGGTTAAGGAATTCCTAACGATGGGCCGGCCGGCGCCTGCTCGATGCCGGCAAAGCCGCTGATTTCGTTCGCTATTGTCTGCCCCCTCCGGCGCCGAGGCGCCCTGCGTCAGCCGACCTTGACCATGGCGCCGCCGTCTACCGGCAGCACCACCCCGGTGATGAAATCGGCTTCGTCGGAAGCCAGGAACAGCGCCGCGTTGGCGACATCCCAGCCGCTGCCCATGCGGCCGCGCAGCGGCACCTGCGCGTTGCGCTCGGCCACCACATCGGCCCGGCTGCGGTTGCCGGCGCGTGCCCGCGTGTCCACCGCCATCGGCGTGTCCATCAGGCCGGGCAGGATGACATTGGCCCGGACGCCGTATTTCGCGTTCTGGATGGCGAGCTGCTGGGTATAGGCGATCATCGCCGCCTTGGTCGCCTTGTAGGCGACCAGCGGATAGGCGGAGCAGGCGGCGACCGAGGAGATGTTGACGATGGCGCCGGAGCGCTGCTCGCGCATGATCGGCAGCACGTGCTTGCAGGCCATGATGGTGCCGCGGATGTTGATGGCGCTGATCCGGTCGAAGGCCTCCTCGGTGATCTCGAGCGGCGGGGCGTCGCCGCCGGCGATGCTGACGCCGACATTGTTGTGCAGGATGTCGATCCGCCCCCAACGTCCGTGGGCGGCCTTGATCGCGGCGGCAAGCGTCGCCTCGCGCGTCACGTCGGCCGCGAAAGCCTGCGCTTCGCCGCCCGCCTTGGCGATCATGGCGGCAGTCTCCTCCGCCGAGCCGAGGTTGCGATCGACGGCCAGCACCTTGGCGCCCTCTTCGGCGAAGCGGAGCGCGGTGGCGCGTCCGTTGCCGACGCCCTCGCCGGGCGACTGTCCGGCGCCGATGATGACGGCGATCTTGCCCTTCAGACGCATGGCGACCTCCCCGGTGGTTCAGGCCTTGGGCAGCGGGAATTCCTCCAGATAGTGCAGGTAGTCCGGCTCGGTGTCGATCTGCAGGCTGCCGAGCAGCCGCACCACCGCGTTGTAGAAGGCGATGGTGATGATGAGGTCGGTCAGCCGCTCGGTGTCGAGGTGCTGCTGCAGCGCGGCGAAGGTCGCATCCGACACGGCGAGCTCGGTGGTCATCTCGCGTGCCGCCTTCAGCACGGTGCGGCTCGGGGGATCGAGCTTGCTCGTGCGCCCGGCGGTTTCCTCGGCGATGGCGCGGATGTCGTCGTCGCTGACGCCGAACTCGCGGCCGAGCTTGATATGGTGCGAATACTCGTACTTCGACCTGGTGAGATAGCCGACCTGCAGGATGGCGAGCTCGCGCAGCCGCGAATCGAGCTTGCTCTTGAAGCGGATGAAGCTGCCGAGGCCGGAGAAGGCGCGGGCGCCGTTCGGGCTGTGCACCAGGGCGCGGAACAGATTGATGTTGCGCGCCAGCAGGTCCTGATGCTCCGGCGGCAGATCGGATTTGTCGAGATAGGGCACGCGCGCCATGACGGTGTTTCCTCGTGCGGTGTTATAGCGATGCCCGCCATCGTCACACCGGCGACGGCGGGTGTCCAGCCGCCGCCGCACTGGCCAGACCGGCCGCTCTCCGCCAAGATGCGGCCCGGGACCGGTCGGCGAGGGGCGGCGCGCGATGCGTGCATTCGGCAGGAAATGGCAACGGGTGAACGACGCGCTGCAACGGCACCGTTCCGACCTCGCGCTCGCGGTCAGCCGCATGAAGGAGCTGAAGCGGCGCCACGACGAGGGCGAGGAAGCCGCGCCGTCGCACGCCGGCCTGCGCGAGCTGCGCCACGAACTTGCGGG
>DATKQA010000140.1:0-3206 GCA_035523835.1 Candidatus Sulfotelmatobacter sp. | reverse complement strand
GGCGCGCCGGCGCGGGCCGCCGCGGCCTGCAGCGCCGAGATGCCGGGCGCGACGCGGACGGCGATGCGGCGCCAGGCGGCGTCCTCGGCCGCTTCCAACTGCTCGAACACCAGGCTCGCCATGGCATAGATGCCGGGATCGCCGGAGGAGACCAGCGCCACGCTGCGTCCCTCGGCCGCCAGCGCCAGCGCGGCACGGACGCGCGCGACCTCCTCGCCGAGCGCGAAATCGTGCCGCCGCTTGTTCCGGGCGAGCGGGCCGAGCAGGTCGAGATAGAGGCTGTAGCCGACGAGATCCTTGGCCGCGGCGATGAGTTGCGCCGCCTCCGGCGTCAGCCAGTCAGCGCCGCCGGGGCCGATGCCGACGACATGCAGCGAGCCGCGCGGCCGGCCGACCGCCGCACCGTCGAAGGGCAGCGGCGCCGCGGCCACCGCCGCGGTCGCGCGCGCCGACTTCTGCTTCACCACCGCCAGGATGGAATCGGCGCCGGCCGCCGCCAGCGCCGCGCCCTCGGCCACGCCGTGGCAGCCGACTTCGGCGAAGACCCTGGCCGAGGGATTGGCGAGCCTCGGCGCCTCCGCTTCGAGAACCGCAGCGGGGAAGAAGCGGGCCGGCACGCCGAGGCTTTCCGCCAGCGCGTGGACCGCCGCCTCGTCGCTTTTCAGGTCGAGCGAGAAGACGCCAGCGACGGCGCTTTCGGCGAAGCCGGCATCGCCGAGCGTTGCACGCACCAAGCCGATCAGCTCCTCCGCCGCGACGCCCCGCTCGCAGCCGACGCCGACCGCAAGCAGGCGCGGATGATAGACCAGGCGGAGCGGGCCGCCGGCGGTGATGCGCGGCGTCACCGCGATCTCAGCGGCACCGGCGGCATGGAACGGCAGGCGGCTGTCGTCGAGCCACGGTGCGCTGCCCTCGATCCGCACTTCGGCGCCAGCGAGCAGCGCCGCGGCGAAGGATTTGGCGTCGCCGGGATTGGCCAGCACGTAGCCCGCCGGCGGCGCGTCCAGCGCGACGTCGAAGCGGAGATCGCCGGCGGTGGTGATCGCCGGCGCCACCGCGAGCACGGCACCGATCGCGCGCGCCAGGTCGTTCCCGCCGTGATGGCCACCGAGCAGTGGCACCACCGCGCCGCCGTCCTCGGCCACGGCGACGACCGGCGGCTCGATGCGCTTGTCGGCGAGCTGCGACGCCAGGATGCGGATCAGCAGGCCGGCGGCGCAGAGGCCGACGATCGGCACGCCGGCGGCGAAGAGCGCGCGGAGATGCGCTGACACGTCGTCAAAGCTGACCTCGGCGCCAGCGACGCGCCCCGTCAGGCCATGCAGGCGGGCGCCGGGGAGCGCGGCGGCGATGCGGCGGGCGAGCGGCAGCGCGCCGGCGTTCAGGACGATGACGGCGGCCGGCGCGCTCATCGCCAGGCCTCGCCGCGGCGATGCACGGTGATCACGGAGAAATAGGGCACCGTGGCGGGATCGACCTCGCCGAGCGGCAGGATGCGCTGGCTCGCCATGCTGGCATGCGCGATGTAGCGGGCGCGGTCGGCGAGGCCGAGCCGGAACAGCAGATCGCGCACGCGCGCGAAATGCCGGCCGAGCTTGATGATGGCGGCGGCGTCGCTCGCCTCGAGCCGCGCCGCCATGGCATCGGCATCGAGCGGCGCGGGAATGACGGCGAGCACGTCGTTGCGGGCGGCGAGCGGCGCGCCGAGCGCCGCGGCGCAGGCGGTGAGCGAGGAGACCCCCGGCACGACCTCGACGGTGAAGCGCGCCGCCAATCGGGCGAAGAGATACATGAAGGAGCCGTAGAAGAACGGGTCGCCTTCGCAGAGCACGGCGACATCGCGCCCCGCCGCCAGGTGGCCGCCGATCTCCGCGGCGGCGCGATCGTAGACTGCCTGGGCGGGGAAGCGTTCGACCAGCATGGGCACGCGGATGACGATCTCCCGCTGCCGGCCGGGCAGGTGCGGCGCCACGATGGCGCGCGCCAGGCTGTCGCCGTGCTCGGGCGCGGGATAGGCCACCACCGGCGCCGCACGCAGGATGCGGAGCGCCTTGAGCGTGATGAGCTCGGGATCGCCGGGACCGATGCCGAGGCCGTAGAGCGTGCCGGGCGCGGTCACGGCCTGGTCGCCTGCAACTGCACGATGGGGCGGAGCGGGTGCCAGGCGGTGAAGCCGCCGATCACCGCCGCCCGCTCGACTGCGAGCCGCACCAGCGCACCGCCGACCTCGGCGCGCCAGCGCTGGAGCGCCTGTTCGCCTTCGAGCGTCACCGCATTGGCGACCAGGCGGCCCTGCGGTTTCAGCGCCTGCCAGCAGGCCTCGAACAGGCCGGCCGTGCCGGCGCCACCGCCGATGAAGATCGCATCCGGCGCCGCGAGCCCGGCAAGCGCCGCCGGCGCCGTGCCTGCGACGATCTCGAGCTGCGGCACGCCGAGCGCCGCGGCGTTTTCGGCAATGATGTCGAGGCGATCGCGGCGCCGCTCGACAGCGACGGCGCGGCAATCGCGGTGGGCGCGCAGCCATTCGATGGCCACCGAGCCGGCCCCGGCGCCGACGTCCCAGAGGCGCTGGCCCGGCAGCGGCGCCAGCGCCGCGAGGGTGACGGCGCGGACCTCGCGCTTGGTGAGCTGGCCGTCGTGACGAAAGGCCGCGTCGGGCAGGCCGGGCACGCGCGCGAGCAGCATCGTGCCGGCATCGGCGACGCACTCGATGGCGATGGTGTTGAGGTCGTCGATGTCGGCCGCGGCCCAGTCCGCGGCGATGCCCCGCACGATGCGCTCGTCGCGGCCGCCCATGCGCGCCAGCACGGTCAGGCGGCTCGCGCCATAGCCGCGGCGCGCCAACAGCGCCGCCGCCCGGCCCGGCGTGGCGCCGTTTTCCGACAAGGCGAGGATGCGGCGGCCGGGCTGCAAAAAGGCGCTGAGCAGGTCGAGCGGCCGGCCGTGCAGGGTGATCGCATCGACCTCGGCGAGCGGCCAGCCGAGCCGGGCGGCGGCGAGGCTATAGGCCGACGGCGCCGGCAGGATGGTCATTTCTTCCGCCGGCACGCGCTTCGCCAGCGCCACGCCGATGCCGTGCCAGAGCGGATCGCCGGTGGCGAGCACGCAGACGCGCCGGCCGCGGCGGCGCAGGACCTCGTCGAGCAGCAGGCCGAGCGGCGCGGTCCAGGCGAGCCGCTCGCGGCGGTCCTCGGGCAGCATGGCGA
>DATKQA010000139.1:0-4796 GCA_035523835.1 Candidatus Sulfotelmatobacter sp. | reverse complement strand
CTCGATTCGCTCAACTCCGTGTACCTGCCGTCCTCCGTGGGCACCGGCGCCCAGGTGCCGCTCTCGGCCATCTCCGACATCGAGACCCGTGAGACGCCGCTTGTCATCAACCACCTCAACCAGTTCCCCTCGGCCACAATCTCCTTCAACCTGGCGCCCGACGCCTCGCTCGGCGAGGCGGTGAGCGCCGTCAAGCAGGCCAGCCGCGACATCGGCCTGCCGCGCAGCGTCATTGCAAGCTTCCAGGGCGCGGCGCTCGCCTTCCAGGCTTCGCTCAACAACGAACTGTTCCTCATCCTGGCCGCCATCGTCACCGTCTATATCGTGCTCGGCGTGCTCTACGAGAGCTTCATCCATCCGATCACGATTCTCTCGACGCTGCCCTCCGCCGGCGTCGGCGCGCTGCTGGCGCTGATCATCGGCCATGACGATCTCACCATCATAGCCATCATCGGCATCGTGCTGCTCATCGGCATCGTCAAGAAGAACGCGATCATGATGATCGACTTCGCCCTCGACGCCGAACGCAACGAGGGCAAGAGCCCGCGCGAGGCGATCCACCAGGCCTGCCTGTTGCGGCTGCGTCCGATCCTGATGACCACCATGGCGGCGCTGCTCGGCGCGCTGCCGCTGATGGTCGGCACCGGCGTCGGCTCAGAACTGCGCCATCCGCTCGGCATCTCCATCGTCGGCGGCCTGATCGTCAGCCAGATGCTGACGCTGTTCACCACGCCGGTCATCTATCTCGCCTTCGACGCGATCGCCCGCCGCCTCGGCCGGCATTTCCCGGAGGACCCGGCGGAAGCGGAAGAGCAGCCCGTGGCATGAACCCCTCCGGCCTCTTCATCCGCCGACCGGTGGCGACCATGCTGCTGACCATCGGCGTCGCGCTGGCCGGCGCGATCGCCTATTTCAAGCTGCCGGTCTCGCCGCTGCCCCAGGTCGATTTCCCCACCATCTCGGTGCAGGCGCAAATGCCCGGCGCCAGCCCGGAAGTCATGGCGAGCACCGTGGCGACGCCGCTCGAACGCCACCTCGGCCAGATCGCCGACGTCAGCGAGATGACCTCGTCGAGCTCGCTCGGCTCCACCCGCATAACCCTGCAGTTCGGCCTCGACCGCGATATCGACGGCGCCGCCCGCGACGTGCAGGCCGCCATCAACGCCGCCCGCGCCGACCTGCCGGCCAGCCTGCGCAGCAACCCGACCTATCGCAAGGTCAATCCGGCCGATGCGCCGATCCTGATCCTGGCGCTGACGTCGGATACGCTCACCCGCGGGCAGGTCTATGACGCGGCGACCACCGTGCTGCAGCAGGCGCTCTCGCAGGTCGAAGGCATCGGCGAGGTGGTCATCGGCGGCAGCTCGCTACCGGCCGTGCGGGCCGAACTCAATCCGAACACGCTCTTCAAGTACGGCATCGGCCTCGAGGACGTGCGCGCCGCGCTCAATGCCGCCAACGCCCATAGCCCGAAGGGCGCCATCGAGCAGCAGGGCCGGCATTTCCAGATCTACACCAACGACCAGGCGACCCAAGCCGACCAGTACCGTTCCCTGATCGTCGCCTATCGCAACGGCGCGCCGGTGCGGCTGAGCGACCTCGGCGAGGTCGACGACGGGGTGGAGAACATCCGCAACGCCGGCCTGGCGAACGGCAAGCCGTCGGTCCTGGTGATTCTCTACCGCCAGCCGGGCGCGAACATCATCGACGCCGTCGACCGGGTGAAGGCGGAGTTGCCGCAACTGCAGGCTTCCATCCCGAGCGACATCAAGATAACCCAAGCGGCCGACCGCTCGATCACCATCCGCGCCTCGCTCAGGGACGTGCAGGCCACCCTGCTGATTTCCATCAGCCTGGTCATTCTGGTGGTGTTCCTGTTCCTGCGCAGCCCGCGCGCGGCGCTGATCCCGAGCGTGGCGGTGCCGGTGTCGCTGATCGGCACCTTCGGCGTGATGTATCTGCTGAACTACAGTCTCGACAACCTGTCGCTGATGGCCCTGACCATCGCCACCGGCTTCGTCGTCGACGATGCCATCGTGGTGCTGGAAAACGTCTCGCGCCATATCGAGGCCGGCATGCCGCGCTTCCAGGCGGCGCTGCGCGGCGCCCGCGAGGTCGGCTTCACGGTCCTCTCGATGAGCGTGTCGCTGATCGCCGTCTTCATTCCGATCCTGCTGATGGGCGGCATCGTCGGCCGCCTGTTCCGCGAGTTCGCCATCACGCTGTCGATCTCCATCCTGGTGTCGCTGGTGGTGTCGCTGACCACCACGCCGATGATGTGCGCCTACATGCTGCGACGGCAGAGCGCCGCGGCGCCGGGGCGGTTCACCCGCGCCGCCGAGGGCGCCTTCGACTGGCTGCTGAGCCGTTATGAGCGCAGTCTCAGCGCGGCGCTCAGCCATTCGCGCCTGGTCGTCGTCATCCTGCTGGCAACGCTCGCGCTCAATGTCTATCTCTTCCTGATCATCCCCAAGGGCTTCTTTCCGCAGCAGGACACCGGCCGGCTGATCGGCGGTATCCAGGGCGACCAGGCCAGTTCGTTCCAGCTCATGCAGGGCAAGCTGGCGCAATTCATCGGCATCATCGCCAAGGACCCGGCCGTCGACAGCGTGGTCGGCTTCACCGGCGGCGGCCAGACCAACAGCGGCTTCGTCTTCGTCGCCCTGAAGCCGATCGGCCAGCGCAAGCTCAGCGCCGACGGCGTCATCGCCCGGCTGCGCCGCGAACTGACCGTGGTGCCCGGCGCTTCGCTCTTCCTGCAGGCGGTGCAGGACATCCGGGTCGGCGGCCGCGCCGCCAACGCGCAATATCAATACACGCTGCAGGGCGACAACCTTGCCGATCTCTATACGTGGGTGCCGAAGATCACCGAAGCGCTGCAGCATTCGCCGGTGCTCAGCGACGTCAATTCCGATCAGCAGCAGAAGGGCCTGGAGACCGACCTGATCATCGACCGCGCCACGGCGTCGCGGCTCGGCATCACCGCCAGCCAGATCGACAACACGCTCTATGATGCCTTCGGCCAACGCCAGGTATCGACCATCTACAACGCCTTGAACCAGTACCACGTGGTCATGGAGGTGGCGCCGCAATACTGGCAGAGCCCCGAGACGCTGAAGGACATCTACGTCAGCACCTCCGGCGGCGGCATCAGCGGCACGCAATCGTCCAACATGCTGGTCACCAAATCGGCCACGGCCTCCGTCAGCGCCAACGCCAGCGCCGCCGCCCAGGCGGTGCGCAACCAGCGTTCCAACCAGCTCGGCGCCACCGGCCACACCAGCGCCTCGACCGGCGCCGCGGTCGCGACCCAGGCGGAGACCATGGTGCCGCTGTCCGCCATCAGCCACTACGGACCCTCGAACACCCCGCTCGCGGTCAACCACCAGGGCCTGTTCGTCGCCAGCACCATCTCGTTCAACCTGCCGGAGGGAAAATCGCTCTCCGATGCGGTGGAGGCCATCAACCAGGTGATGAGCTCGCTCGGCGTGCCGGCGAGCATTCACGGCACTTTCCAGGGAACGGCGCGGGCCTTCCAGGCCTCGCTCGACAACGAGCCGTTCCTGATCGCCGCCGCGCTGGCGGCGGTCTATGTCGTCCTCGGCGTCCTCTATGAAAGCTACGTGCACCCCATAACCATTCTCTCGACCTTGCCCTCGGCCGGGGTCGGCGCCGTGCTGGCGCTGATGGTTTGCAACACCGAATTCAGCATCATCGCGCTCATCGGCGTCATCCTGCTCATCGGCATCGTGAAGAAGAACGCCATCATGATGATCGATTTCGCCCTCGACGCCGAGCGGACGCAGGGCCTGAGCTCGCGCGAATCGATCTACCAGGCCTGCCTGCTGCGCTTCCGGCCGATCATGATGACCACCATGGCGGCGCTGCTCGGTTCGCTGCCGCTCGCCATCGGCTTCGGCGACGGCGGCGAGCTGCGCCGGCCGCTCGGCATCTCCATCGCCGGCGGCCTGATCGTCAGCCAATTGCTGACGCTCTATACCACGCCGGTGATCTATCTCTATCTCGACCGCTTCCGGCTGTGGAGCCAGCGGGCGTGGCGCGGCGCCCGCCCGTCCGTTCCCGGCCGGCCCGCTTCCGCACCCGGTGAATAGCGATGCTCCGCCCCCGTCTGTCCGTTGCCGCTCTCCTGTCCGCCACGGCGGCCACGCTCGCCCTGGCCGGCTGCACCGTCGGCCCGGACTATCGGAAGCCGCCGGTGAGCACGCCGGCCGCGTTCAAGGAGGCGGCCGGCTGGAAAATCGGCCAGCCGAACGACGCCGCCGAGCGCGGCCCCTGGTGGTCGATCTACAACGATCCCGTGCTGGACGCGTTGGAAAAGCAGGTCGAGGTCGCCAACCAGACGCTCAAGGCGGACGAGGCCGCCTATCGCCAGGCGCGCGCCATCGTCGCGGAAGCCCGCGCCGGCTATTGGCCGACGGTGACCGCCGGCGGCTCCTTCACCCGAAGCGGCGGCGGCGGCGGCCGTGCCGGCGGCGCCGCGGGCGCGAGCTCGGGCGTCGGGCCGATCAACGAATACGACCTGAACCTGGCGTCGGCGACCTGGGAGCTGGACGTCTGGGGCCGCATCCGCCGCACCGTCGAGAGCAACGTCGCCAGCGCGCAGGCAAGCGCCGGCGATCTCGCCGCGGCCCGCCTTTCGGCGCAGACCACGCTGGCCAGCGACTATTTCTCGCTCCGCATCAGCGACGAGCTGCAGCGGCTGCTGGATTCGACGGTCGACGCCTTCCAGAAGTCGCTGCAGATCACCCGCAATCGCTATGCCGCCGGCGTCGCCG
>DATKQA010000138.1:0-2911 GCA_035523835.1 Candidatus Sulfotelmatobacter sp. | reverse complement strand
TACGCGGTGTTCATGCGCCGTCCGGTGATCTTCTGCCCGAAGCCGATGGTGGACTGGCTCGAGCGCGTCGCCGCCGCCCGCGGGGTGCGGTTCGACATCGAGCTGCGCCATGCCGAGGGCGATTGGGTCGGCGCCGGCGAGCCGCTGCTCTACCTGACCGGCTCCATGGTCAACCTGGTGGACCTGGAGACGCTCTATCTGCAGAAGCTCGGTGCCGCCTGCGTCGCCGCCTACAACGCCTATGCCATGTGCTGCGACCTGCCGAAGACCCAGTTCCTCGCCATGGACGCGCGGCACTGTGCTGGCACCGAGATGGCCGAGCTGATGGCCTATGCCGCCGCCGTCGGCAGCCGCTCTGCCGTGCGCGACGTCGGTGCCAAGGGCTTCATCGGCAACGCGACCGACGCGACGGCGCATCATTTCGGTAATGCCCAGGGCTTCGGCACCATGCCGCATGCGCTGATCGGCTACGCGGGCTCCACCTTGCGGGCGGCGGAAATGTTCGCCGAGCGCTTCGCCGGTCAGGCGATGACGGTGCTGGTCGATTATTTCGGCCGCGAGGTGGCCGACAGCCTGGCCGTCTGCCGGCGTTTTCCCGAGCTGGCCGCTGCGGGGCAATTGTCGGTCCGGCTGGATACTCACGGCGGCCGCTTCGTCGAAGGCCTCGATCCGGCCGCCTCCTACGCCGTGCTGGAACGCCACGCGCCCAACGCCATCCGGCAATATCGCACCGACGCCGAGCTGCGCTATCTCGTCGGCACCGGCGTCACCGCCGCCGCGGTCTATCACGTGCGCGACGCGCTCGACGCCGCCGGCTTCAAGGCGGTGAAGATCGTCGTCTCCTCCGGCTTCGGCCCCGCAAAGTGCAAGGTGATGGCCAGCGTCGATGCGCCGATCGACTTGGTCGGCACCGGCTCCTACCTGCCCGAGCGCTGGGACGAAACCTACGCCACTGCCGACATCATCGCCTACGACGGCAAGCCGTCGGTGAAGCTCGGGCGCGAATTCCTGTTGCGCCGCGACGGCTAAAGACCACCGCGCCCCGACCTGATGGCGGCGATCAAGGCATCGCAGGATTTTTTGGTGATCGCGCAGAGCTCGGCATCGCTCAATCCCGTCTGGCGCTGCAGGCGGTAGATTTCCGCCGCGAAGAAATGCCGACGCTGGCTGCCGGCATTGTCGGCAGAGGGCGCGGCCGGGTTCTCGCCGACGACGCCGACTTTCAGGTTGGTGCCCATGACGCTCTCGACGTAGGCGCCGATGGTGAAGCCGGCGGTCAAGGTCTTGTTGGCCGTGTTCTTGGTGATCTCGTGATCGATGCACTGCTGACCGGCGACGACGTCGCTCGGGTGCTTGATCGTGCAGTCGAAGCCCGCCGCCTGGCCGCGCTCGACCTCGGGCTGCATGGCCTGCGCCGCGGGCGACAATGTGCCGTCGCCCGCGGCCGGCCCTGGCGATGCCGACGCGGCAAGTGCTGCCACGGCCGCCAGCATCGCGGCTCGGATCATCGTCGAAGCCGCCACTAGAGCTTGACCACCTGCTTGCCGAAATTCTCGCCCTTCAGCAGGCCTATGAAGGCCTTCGGCGCATTCTCCAGGCCGTTGGTGACGGTCTCGCGATATTTGATCTTGCCGCTGGCGACGCCTTCGCCGAGTTCCTTCAAGGCGACCGGCCAGCGATCCAGGCGGTCCGACACGATGAAGCCCTGGATCTTGATGCGCATGCCGACCACGCTGATCAGGTTCTTCACGCCATACCGGTCGACGGCGTTGTAGTCGGAGATCATGCCGCAGAAGGGGAAGCGGGCGAAGGGATTGGCGCGCGCCAGCATGGCGTCCAGGATCTTGCCGCCGACGTTCTCGAAATAGACGTCGACGCCCTTGGGCGTGGCCGCGGCCAGGTCTTTGAGGAAGCTTTCCGAGCGGTGGTCGACGCAGGCATCGAAGCCGAGTTCCTTGACCACAAAGTCGCACTTCTCCTTGCCGCCGGCGACGCCCACGGCGCGAGCACCCTTCATCTTGGCAAGCTGCCCGACCACGCCGCCGACCGCGCCGGAGGCGGCGGCCACCACCACGGTCTCGCCGGGCTTCGGCTCGCCGATGTCGAGCAGGCCGATCCAGGCGGTGACGCCGGGCATGCCGACGACGCCGAGATAGGTCGAGAGCGGCACCAGCTTGGGATCGACCTTGCGCAGGTTCTTGCCGTCCGACAACGCATATTGCTGCCAGCCGGTGTGGGCGCAGACGACGTCGCCGGCCTTGAAGGCGGCGTTCTTCGATTCGATGACCTCGGCCACGGTCTCGCCGGTCATGACGCCGCCGATCTCGGCGCTGGCGGCGTAGGACTTGGTGTCGTTCATGCGCCCGCGCATATAGGGATCGAGCGACAGATAGATCGCCTTGACCAGGACCTGGCCGTCAGCCGGCTTGCCGATCGGCGTCTCGACGATGCGGAAGTCGCTTTCCTTGACCCAACCGGTCGGCCGGTTGGCGAGCAGCACTTGCTTGTTTTGGGCGGCCATGGCTTCGATCCTCCTGAGCTTCCGTTCTAACTTGACACTAACATAGCGCGCGGCGCCGCTCTGCCGCCACCGGTGCCGGGCGGCGAACATGGACCGGGCGGGCGGAATCTGCTACCTCTCACCGGGCGGCGGCGCGGTTCGCACTCGGGGCCGACGCTGAAGTATATTGTAAATCAATAGGTTGAGCCGAGGCCGTGACGATCAGGCTGTACAATACGGCAACTCGCCGCAAGCAGGACTTCGCGCCCCTGGACCCGGCCAAGGTGCGCATGTACGTCTGCGGCCCCACGGTCTACGACTTCGCCCATATCGGCAACGCGCGCCCGGTGATCGTCTTCGACGTGCTCTACCGTCTGCTGCGCCGCGAGTTCGGGGCCGAACACGTCACCT
>DATKQA010000137.1:0-10094 GCA_035523835.1 Candidatus Sulfotelmatobacter sp. | reverse complement strand
GATTGTAGGGCGGATCGGCGATGATCAGGTCGACCGAAGCATCCGGCATGTCCGCCATGGTGGTGACGGCGTCGCCGGCGATCAGCCGGGGCTCGGTCAGGCTCACGGCGGCGACCGCTTGGCCAGGATGCGCTGCAAGGTGCGCCGGTGCATGTGCAGCCGGCGCGCCGTCTCCGACACGTTGCGGTCGCAGAGTTCGTAGACGCGCTGGATATGCTCCCAGCGTACCCGGTCAGCCGACATCGGCTGCTCGGGCGGTTTCGGACGACTGCCCTCGCCGGCCAGCAACGCCGCTTCCACGTCGTCGGCATCGGCCGGCTTGGCCAGATAGTCGACGGCACCGGCTTTGACCGCGGCCACGGCGGTGACGATATTGCCGTAGCCGGTCAGCATGATGATGCGGCAAGCGGGGCGGGCCTCGCGCAGGGCGCTCACCACGTCAAGGCCGCTGCCGTCCGCCAGGCGCAGGTCGACCACGGCGAAGGCCGGCGGCACCGCCCGGCAGGCGGCGATGCCGGCGGCGACGGAATCCGCCGTCGCCACCGCGAAGCCGCGCTTTTCCATCGCCCGCGCCAGGCGACTGCGAAACGTCTCGTCGTCGTCGATGATGAGCAGGCTGCGCTCGCCCGCGCCGATCTCGTTCATGCCGCCTTGCCCGTCGTGTCCTGGCTTGCTGCCGACGAGGGTAGTAACGCACGACGCCAGTTGATGGCAACCTCGCAGCCGCCGGCAGGCCGGTTGGCGAAGGCAACCGAGGCGCCGGTATGCTCCAGGAGCGTCTTGGCGATGAAGATGCCGAGACCCATGCCGCCGTCGTCCGGACGGCTGGTGGTATATGGCTCGCCCAGCGCGCTCATGACGTCGGCGCTGATGCCCGGCCCGTCGTCGCTGATGGTGATGCCGATATTCGCGCCATCCCAGGCGATGGCGATGCGAACCACCGTGCGGGCGAAGTCCACCGCGTTCTGGATCAGGTTGCCGAGACCATGCACGATCTCGGGACTCCATTGCAGGGTCGGTTGCACGCCGGCCGACACGGCGACGATCTCGACGCTGATGCCGGCGCGGCGGTGTGGCGCGGCGGCGGCTTCGACCAGGGCGGAAACCGGCAAGGGCGCGAAGCTCGCCGGCCCATCGCCGGTCGGCTTGCGCGACAGCCGCGCCAGGATGTCGCGACAGCGCACGGCCTCGCTCATCAGCAGCGCGACGTCCTCGGCAGCCGGACCGTCGGCCGGCAAGTCGCGCGCCAGCTCCTTCGCCACCAGAGCGATGGTGCTGAGCGGTGTGCCGAGTTCATGCGCCGCCGCCGCCGCCAAGCCGCCGAGGGCGGAAAGCTGCTGTTCGCGCGCCAGCGCGAGTTGCGTCTCGCCCAAGGCGTCGGACATGCGGCGCGCCTCCGCGGCCACCTGCGAGGCATAGACCGAGACGAACCCCATGCCGAGCGCCAGCGCCGCCCAGGTGCCGGCGATATAGACGCCCGGCAGGGTGAGGCCGCCATTGGTCCACGGCAGCGGCAGATGGTAGAAGGCCAGCACGCTGACCGCCGCCAGGGCGAACAGGCCAAGGCAGACAGTGCTGCGCAGGCTGAGGATCGTGGCGGAGATGGTCACCGGCACCAGGAACAGCAGCGAGAACGGATTGCTCAGGCCGCCGGTGAGGAACACCAAAACAGCAAGCTGCAGCAGGTCGAAACCGAGATAGATGGTGGCGCCGCGATCGGTCAGCCGGTAGGCCGAAGGGTAGAGCAGGAAAACCGCGACATTCAGCACCACGGAAGCACCGACCACCGATAGCGACATGGTCAGCGGTAGCTGGAACTCCAGACCGTAGTGCACGAAGAGAAGCGCCAGCGCCTGGCCGACCACTGCGATCCAGCGGATCAGCACCAGGGTCCTGAGCCGCACCCGGCCGCCGCCGGCGCTATGAAATACCGCCGCGCGCGAACCGCGCACTGCCGCCCGTTTCAATGGCGCGAGCGCCAGCGCGAAAGAATCGGCCAGGGCGAGCATGGCGCAAGTCTAGCGTAAGCCGGCCGCCGCTGCCAAAGGGACCACGCCGAATGGTTCGCGGGCACGACGCCGGCCGAAGCCGGCACGGTTCGGCTTGCTCCGGCCGGCGTCGCAACCGCGTTCAGTGATGCTCCCACCAGCGGTCGCTGTCGCGCCAGCCATCACCCTTGTCGCGGTCGTGCTTCCAGGCGTAGTAGTGATCGCGATTCGCGGCCCGCCACTTGGCGGCTTCCGCGCGATTGTGCCATTTGTGCCAATGGTGATCGCGATCCCAGTACCCGTCGCTGTAGCCGAAGGCGATGCCACCGCCGCCCACCGCGACCGTCACGTTGTCGGCCATGGCCGGCGAAATTGGGCCGAGCGAGCCGCCGGCCAGGGCGAGAACGAGGAATATTGCCTTGATCGAGCTTTTCACGCTTGTCTCCTTTCGTTGCCGTCGGGCCGGCCCGGGCCGATCCGGATGGATTCGGAAGACACAAACGGGCGCCGCCGCCGGCCGTTCCATGCGGACGAGCCGGCGACGCCCCCTGCAATCACCGGGGCTGGCGTGAAGGTCAGGCGGGCGGGCGCTCGCTTTGCCAGCGCTCGAGGATCTGGCGGGCCCGGTTCCGCCTCGGATCCATCGCCGTGTCGTAGCCGGGCTTCTTGGCGGTGAGTTCGATGACGTAGCCGTTGGGATCGCGGAAATAGATCGAATCGATGAAGCCGTGGTTGGAAATGCCACGCACCTCGCGCCCGGCGGCCTTGCCTTTGGCCAGCATGTCCTGCAGGTGCGCCGGTGTTACTTCGAGCGCGATATGCAGGTCGTAGTCGTGCTGGTCCTTGAACTCGAATGCCTGGCTCGGCGCCTCGAAGAAGGCGAGGAACGAGCCATCGTCCATCTGATAGAAGGTATGCAGCACCTGGGTCTGCCGGCCGGTCTTGGTCTCCTTGATGACCAGTGCGTTGGCCAGCGGCAGGCCGAGAAAATCCTCGTAGAACTGCCGCGTCTCTTCCGAATCGCGGCAGCGGTAGGCATTGTGATGCAGGCCTTTGATCATAGGTCTCTCCCTGCGCCGGCAAACGGCGAGGCGGGGCTGGCCCGCCGCGCCGGAAAGTCCGCAAATTCAGATCGCCAGGAACGGCTGGCCCTTGGTCGAGGCGACGAAGCCGTTGAAGACCTCGTAAACTTTGGCGTGGCTCGGCCGCTGCTTCATGGCGGCGAGCCAGCGTTCCACGTTCGGGTAGGCGCTGAAGTTGCAGTGGATCAGCTCGCCCGCGGTGACCAGCGCGGCGCCGAAATAGTCGGCGATGCTGATCTCGTTGCCGCATAGATAGTTTCTGTTCGGGCCGATCCAGTGATCGTTCAAGATCTGCAGCCAGGCCTTCGACTTCTCCTTGCCCCAGGCGACCGTCGCCGCCTGCACGGCCGGGTCATCGCGCTTGAGATGCGGAAACACCTGCGGGTAGATCAAGCCGTAGCCCCAGTCGCGATAGAGATTGGAATTGAGCCAATCCAGCATCTCGTCGATGCGGGCGCGCTTCTTCGTATCCTTCGGATAGGCTGGAGAGCCGACCTTGTCGGCCAGATAGCGCAGGATGGTCGCGCTCTCGGTGAGGCGGAAATCGCCATCTTCGAGCATCGGGATCAGGTGGTTCGGGTTGAGCTTGCTATAGGCGTCGCCGTAATGCTCGCCCTTGAGGATATCGACCACCTGCTGCTCGATATCGATCTTGTTGTCGGCGATGAATTGCATCACCGGCCGGCTGGTGGTGGATACCGGATGCATGTAGAGCTTCATGGGTCGCTCCCTGTCGGTTGGCAAGTGCGGCGCGGGTTGAAGACCAAGCCCGGCCGGCGGCGGTCGGCTTGCTGATGATGCAGCCTTGTCGATTGCCGACGTTCGCGTCGGACGCCGGAATTTACCACCTTCTATAGTGACGTAGTGGAAACGGCCCGTTTCCATTCCGACGACGATTCCGGCCGGGTCGCGGCATTTTATTGCCGCCCTCTGTAGTTCCGGTCACAGCCGGCCGGTTGCACATGGTTGAGGTTGACGCTATGTCCTGTGTGCGTTGCAACATAGCTGTTCTAAGGATTTTCCTCCGATGTCATTGGCCTCTGCCGCCGCCGAAGCCACTCGGCGCACCCAGTCTCTCTTGCCCCGCCTGGCCGGGCCGCTTGTCGCCGGCGCCATGTTGTGCTTGCCGGGAGCCGCCGCCGAGGCGACGCCGATGCAGACACTCGATACCATCCTCGGCACGTACAACGTCTACCTTTCCGGCAACATGGGCAGTGCCGCCAACCCCTACACGTCCGACAGCCAGGGGCCGATGGCAATCGGCGGCAACGCCTATCTCAGAAGCTTCAGCACCGCCTCGAACACCACGAACGGCGTCGCCGCGCTCACCGTCGGCGGCAACCTGACCGAGCAGAGCGGCACCATCAACGGCAATGCCTTCGTCGGCGGCACCGCCAGTTTCCCCACCAGCTTCGGCGGCACGACGATCAAGGGCAGCCTGAATGCCGCGGGCGGCATCGGCACGGCGCCGACGCAGGTGACCGGCGGCACGCACACCGGCAGCAGCGTGACGCTGCCGCTCCCCTTCTCTGCGGTATCATCGGATCTTGCCGTCGCATCGCAGCTTCTGGCGTCCGAGACGCCGACGGCCGGCGACAGCGTGCAGATCGTCAACGGCAACCAGATCAAGCTCAATGCCAATGCGGCGGGGATCAACTACTTCACGCTGACCGCCGCCGAGCTTGCCAATCTCGGCAGTGCCAGCTTCACCATCAACGCGGCGCACGCCGGCGAGACCATCATCATCAACGTCGACGACAGCGGCGCCGTCACCTTCGGCGCGCCGGGCAATTTCGGCTTCACCCTGAACGGGGTGAGCGCCGAGAACGTGCTGTTCAACCTGGCGAACGCCTCGAGCGTGACCATGTCGAGCATGTCGCTGCAAGGCAGCCTGCTGGCGCCGGACGCGACGGTGAATTTCACCAACGGCAATATCGTCGGCTCGCTGATCGCCGACAACCTGAACAGCGTGACCTACCAGGACGGCGAGTTCGAAGACGGCCTGTTCGACGGCACGCTGCCGATACTGCCGACGGGCGACAGCACCAGCGTGCCGGAACCCTCGAGCTTCGCCCTGTTCGGCGGGGCCCTGGCGTTGCTCGCCCTCGGTATGCGTTCGCGTCGGTTGCGCACGGCCCGGCCGATCGTTTGATTGCCAACAAAATGCCGCCCCGCTATATGGAGCGCCATGGTTCAGTCCGGTTCCACGGTCAACGCGGTCGAGGTTCGCGATCTCGCCAAGCGCTTCGGTAACGTCGTTGCGGTGGAGGGGATAAGCTTCGCGGTGCCGAGCGGCAAGATCACCGCGCTGCTCGGCGGCAACGGCGCCGGCAAGACCACGACCATTTCCATGCTGCTCGGGCTGCTGCTGCCGAGCACGGGCAGCATCCGGATTCTCGGCGAGGACATGCGCCGGCATCGCCACCGCGTGCTGCCGCGGCTGAATTTCTCCAGCCCCTACGTCGACCTGCCGCATCGCCTGACGGTGCGCGAGAACCTGAAGATCTACGCGCTGCTCTACGGCGTCGACCGCAGCGTCGAGCGTATCGCCAGACTGGCCGAGGAGCTCGACCTGAACGGTTTTCTCAACCGCCCGGTCGGCCAGCTCTCGGCCGGGCAGAAGACCCGCGTCGCGCTGGCCAAGGCCCTGGTCAACGAACCCGACGTGATGCTGCTCGACGAGCCGACCGCCTCGCTCGATCCCGACACCGCCGACTGGGTGCGCGGCTACCTGCAGACATACCAGGCGCGCACCGGCGCGACCATGCTGCTGGCCTCGCACAACATGGGCGAGGTGGAGCGCATGTGCTCCGACGTCCTGATGCTGAAGACCGGCCGCATCGTCGACCGCGGCGCGCCGGCGCAGCTCATCGAGCGCTACGGCCGCCGCAACCTGGAAGAGGTGTTCCTCGACATCGCGCGCGGCCGCGCCAATGCCGCGACGCGGGCCGCCGAATGAACGCGCGGCCCGGCATCGTCAGGCGCAATCCCGCCTTCTCCTTCCGCCGCGTCGGCGCCATGGTTCTGCGCCACTGGTTCGTTCTGCGCGGCTCCTGGCCGCGGCTGGTGGAGCTGGCCTATTGGCCGACGGTGCAGATGGTGCTGTGGGGCTTCATGACCAAGTTCCTGGTCGGGCAGACCTCCTACTTCGCCCAGGCCTTCGGCGTGCTCTTGTCCGGCGTCCTGCTGTGGGACGTGCTATTTCGCGGCCAGCTCGGCGTGGCGATCTCGTTCTTCGAGGAAATCTGGGCCCGCAATCTCGGCCATCTCTTCGTCAGCCCGCTCAGGCCCTACGAAATGATCCTCTCGCTCGGCGCCATGAGCCTGATCCGCACGGTGATCGGCGTGGTACCGGCAGCCGCCATGGCGGTGATCTTCTTCGGCTTCAACCTCGCCAGCCTCGGCCTATCGCTGGCCGGCTTCTTTTTCCTGCTGCTGGTCATGGGCTGGGCGCTCGGCCTGTTAATCTGCGGCATCGTTATGCGCTACGGCCAGGGCGCCGAGACGCTCGCCTGGGCCGCTATTTTTGCCGTAGCGCCGGTGAGCGGCGTCTATTACCCGATCGCCGTGCTGCCGGCCTGGCTGCAGGCGGTCGCCCATTGTCTGCCGTCGGCCTATGTGTTCGAGGGCATGCGCGGCATCCTGGTCCATCACGAGATCCGCGTCGATCTGATGCTGGTCGCCGCGGCGCTCGACCTGTTCTATCTGCTGGTCGGCAGCGCCGCCTTCCTCGCCTATTTCCGCATGGCGCGGCGGCGCGGCCTGCTGTTGCAGCAGGGCGAATAGCCTATTCGTTCGCCGGCCAGCGCGGGGCGAGCGGCCGCGTCTCGCCGATGCGCATGAGCCAGGCCTGATCTGGCGCGTAGCCGGCGGCGGCCGCGGCGGCGCGGAAGCGCTCGGGCGGCTCGAACGGCGGTTCGTCGGTCAGGACGATCGTGCCCCAGTGCATGGCGACCAGCCGGTCGGCCCGCATGTCGCGGCCGATGCGGACCGCCTCTTCCGGCGTCGCGTGATGCGCCGCCATGATGTCGCGCGGGGCATAGGCGCCGATCGGCACCAGCGCCAGATCGAACGGGCCGTAGTCGCGGCCGAGGTCGCCGAAGATGGGGCCGTAGCCGGTGTCGCCGGCGAACCAGACGCGATGGCGCTCCGTCTTCAGCGCGAACGAGGCCCAGAGCGTGCGATTGCGATTGAAGGGCGTACGCTTCGACCAGTGCACCGCCGGCAGCGCCGTGACGTGCAGGCCGTCGACGGCGAAACCTTGGCGCCAATCGAGTTCCACGACCTTGGCGAAGCCGCGGCGGCGGAAGAAGCGCGCCAGGCCCAGGGGCACGATCACCTGCATGCGGTCCTTGCCCGGCAGAACGCGCAAGGTGGCGGCGCAGAGATGGTCATAGTGATTGTGCGAAACGATCAGCACGTCGATCGGCGGCAGGCGCTCGGGCGGAATGGCCGCCGGCACGAAGCGCCGCGGGCCAAGGCCACCGATCGGCGAGGCGAAGTCGCCGAGATAGGGATCGAGCAGCACGTTCTTGCCGCCAAGGCGGAGCAGGAAGGCGGCATGGCCGAGCCAGGTGAGACTCGCCGGCGCGCCGGCATGGCGGGCGAGACCGTCGGCCGCCTCCGCCGCCGGCAGCACGTGGCCGGACGGAACCGCCGGCAACACTTGGCGTTGCAGGATGCGTCGGCGGACGAAGCGCCAGTAGGCGGCGGCATCGTGGCGGCGTTCCGGACTGCCCGGCGGGTTACGGAAGCCGCGGGCGGTGTGGTGGCTCGGCGGGCTCGGCATCGGGCAAATTTCCGCTGACCGTGGCGGCCAAGGTCTGGACATGGGCATGAAGATGGCCGCGTCAAAGAGCCTGTGGCAACAATTTGTATTGTGCAACCGCGATTTCGACACAATCTATCGTATGATTCCGGGCCGATTCGCCAACCTTGGGAGAGCTGCCATGCATCGCCGCCAATTCTGCCTGACCGCCCTGAGCCTGGCCGCAGCGGGACTTGCCGCCGGCCGCGCCCGGGCCGAGGCCCCGAGCGAGCAGCAGATCCTGGTCGATCGGGCGCGCTCGACGGTCGAGACCTTCACCACGCAATCGGACATGGAGCAGATGCGCCACCTGCTGCGCCGCGCCCGCGGCATCCTGATCTTTCCGGAAATCATCAAAGCGGCGTTCTTCATCGGCGGCGAAGGCGGCAGCGGCGTGCTGGTCGGTCGCGACCCGCAGACCGGCTCGTGGACGGCGCCGGCCTTCTACACCATGGGCTCGGGCTCGATCGGCTTGCAGTTCGGCGGCGAGGTATCGCAGGTCGTGCTGCTGATCATGAACGAGCGGGCGCTGAACGCGATCATCAGCAACCAGGTCAAGCTCGGCGCCGATGCCAGCGTCGCCGTCGGCCCGATGGGCCGCGGCATGGAGGCGGCGACCACGACGGCACTGAACGCCGACATCTATTCCTTCGCCGCTACCAAGGGCCTGTTCGGCGGCGTGTCGCTTGGCGGTTCGGTCATCAATGCGCGCGGCGACTGGATCCGCGCCTATTATGGCCGCTCGCTGTCGGCCGGCGATATCGTGCTGCGGCGCCAGGTCGAGGCACCGGCGGCCCTGCCGCTCGACCAGGCGCTGCAGCAGGCGGAGCTATAGTTCGCCACGCTACGGCTTGGCGCCGGCTTGGCGAAGCAGGTCGATGACGCGGCTGTTGTGCCCGTCGGCGGCGTAGCTCAGCGCCGAGCGGCCGGTAAAGTCGGTGGCGTTCACGTCGGCCTTGCCGGCGATCAGGGCGGCCACGGCACCCGCCTGACCGGCGCGCGCCGCGCGGATCAGCGCGGTTTCGCCGGCCTTGTTCTGAACATCGGTCTTGGCGCCGCCGGCCAACAGGGTGCGCACGGTTTCCACCCGGCCCTTTACCGCCGCCGCCATCAGCGCGGTATTGCCGTACTGGTCGGCGGCGTCAACGCGCGCGCCATGCTGCAGCAGCAGCTTGATCACGCCGTCCTGCCCGTTGACGGCGGCGAAGATCATGGCCGGGGTGCCGTGGCGATCGCCGCTGTTCGGGTCGGTCCCTTTGAGCAGTGCCTGCTCCACTTCCTTGAGATCGCCGGAGGCGGCGGCATCCGAGAGCGGCGTGTCGGCATAGAGCTCCACATTCACCACCGCCCGCGCCGGCGTCGCGACCAGCGCAAGAGCAAGCAACAGGAAGGCGATAGGCTTGCGGCTGAACGTCATGATCGTTCCCTCGCCCGGAATCCGTCAGGACGGTATCGCGCCGCCGGCAGCCCCGGTCAAGCGGGCAAACTGCAGCAGCCATGACGCGGTTGGCTGAGCTGCTGCGGCAAGAGCGCGTCGCCCGGCCGATCTCCGGCGTGCTCGCCGCGCTGGTCGCCGTTGTCGTGCTCTGGCACCCCACGGCACGCGGCGACGATGCGGCCATCGCCGACCGCATCGCGCTGGCCCTGGCCCTGGTCGGCGCCATCGGCGGCATCAGCCATGGCATCGGCCACCAAAGCGAGCGCTGGCTGCTGCCGCGGTTGGCAACCCCCAGGGTGGCCTGGCCGTTGATGACGGCCGGCGGGCTCTGGCTGCTGCTCTCCGGCATTTGACCGCAACTGTGACGGCGACCACAGCCGGCCCGACAAATCCGCCGGTTGCGGCGGCATTACCCTGTAAGAGCGCCGCACGGCCACCAACATGATGGTGGCAGTCCGGTTGCGAAGCCATTATCTAGTAGTGAACGATTTGCGTCCGTTTTGCGACAGGCGCGTTAACGGGCCGACAACAGCGCCGCGGTAGACTGCTGACGTGGGGGTGAGTGGGTCATGCGAGGTTCGGTTATGCTCTATCACCTGCACGAACTGGGTCAGGCCGCGATCACGCCGATCCGCCTAGCCGCGGAGGCGGGACATCACGTTCTGTCAAGCCCCTACAACCCGCTCGCCTATACCCATGCCGGGCGCGCCGCCGCCGCCGCCTGCCATGTGTTCGAGCACTCGACCCGCCCCCAGGGCAAGCCGGCCTTCGGCCTGACG
>DATKQA010000136.1:0-9064 GCA_035523835.1 Candidatus Sulfotelmatobacter sp. | reverse complement strand
CGGCGGCGCCGGGCCGGACCATCCGGTGCATCCGCACCTGCCGGAAAGCGCCTACCTGAAATGGCAGGTGCTGCAGCTCGATTAGCGCTCCGATGCGGCAGGCAATAGGGATTTGCCGCTCGCGCCGTGTATGAGCCGTGGTGCCGGCGGAAGCGGATCGCGCGGCCGAAAAACGGGGGACAGGCACATGAGACTTGCTGTTTTCGCAGCCACCGGGTGCGTGCTCGCGGCGCTGGCGCTGGCCGCCCGTGCCCAGCCGGCCGGCGCCGGCGACGGTTCCAAGGCCTGCGTCCTCGGCACCGGCGTCGGGGTCAACATCACCGTGGCCCGGGTGAGCTGGCAGTCGGTGACGCCGGTGCCCGGGAGCTGGACCTGGAAGGATTGCGAGAACATGGCGCGCACCGCCGGGTTCGAGGTGGTGGCGCTCGGCTGCCTCTTCGGCGCCGGCGACCGGGACGGAAAGCACCTCGATGGCGATTTTGCCATCGGTGCTTTCTGGGCACCGGCCGGCAAACCCACCGAACAGCAGCTCGGCGCCAGCGCCGTCCCGCGCACCGCCGGCGGGCGCGAATGCGGCTGGTAACGGCCGGCGCCAGCGGAACCGATCCGGCGCGCCGCCATCCCGCCTGCCGGCTGCGGCGAAAGCACGGCGGGATGGCGGCGCCCCGATGACCTCTCGGAGCCGCCTCGCATGGCGGCACCCTGCGATTCGCAGGGCTCTGCCCCTCGACAAGTTCGCAGTTGCAATATATCTTTCACCCCAGGTCAGTTTGCGACCGGGGCGAGTTAAAAGCGGTCGGGCTGGCTCGCGTCTACGAAGCCTCGAAGAGGTTCTCCCCGTTTGGGCCCTTGGCGGCCCTGATTCGAAATTAACCTGGCGTCAAGCGTCCGGCGGCATTGTCGCGCCGGCGACATTTCGCAGTGCGTGCAACAGGGACTTAACCGGCGCCGGCCGAAACCGGCCAAGGAATGAAGAAAACATGCGTATCGCGGGCGTTATCGTCGTCTTCCTGGTGATCGCGGCAAATCTCGTTGGCTGGGCGGGCTTCAACCGACCGAAGCACGCGGAGCCTTGGCTGGAGCAGATCAAGGGCGTCGCCTACGATCGCAAGAACCCGACCGACGCGGAGATCGACAAGGACCTGGCGGTCATCGCCAGCGAAGCCAGCGCCGTCCGCATCTACAATTCTACCGACGGCATGCAGGACGTGCCGCGTCTCGCCGCCAAGTACGGCCTGAGCGTGATCGCCGGCGCCTGGATCGACGGCGACCTGGCGAAGAACGACCGCGAGATCGCCGGCGTGATCAAGGAGGCGCGGGAAAATTCCAACGTGAAGCGCATCCTGATCGGCAATGAGGCGCTGCTGCGCGGCGATGTCACCGAGGCGCAGCTCGCCGGCTATATCCATTACGTGCGTACCCAGGTGAAGGTGCCGGTGTCGACCGCCGAACCCTGGCATGTCTGGATCGTGACCCACCCCGAGCTCGGCAAGGAGGTGGATTTCATCGCCATCCACATCCTGCCCTATTGGGAGGGCATTGCCGCCCGGCAGGCGCTCAACCACACGCTCGCCCGCTACCAGGAGGTCAAGGACCGCTTCCACGACAAGCCGGTGGTGATCACCGAAGTGGGCTGGCCGTCGGAAGGCCGCATCCGGCGCGACGCCGTGCCTTCGGTCGCCAATGAAGGCGTGTTCCTGCGCGATTTCCTCAACGTCGCCAACAAGCGCGGCCTCGACTACTACGTCATGGAGGCCTTCGACCAGCCGTGGAAACGCGACATCGAGGGCAGCGTCGGCGGCTACTGGGGCATCTGGGATGCCAATCGCAACCTCAAGTTCCCGCTCATGGGCCCGGTCCAGAACGTCGCCGACTGGCCGAAACTCGCCGCCGCCGCCTCGATCCTGGCCTTCCTGCCCATGCTGCTGTTCGTCTGGCGCTGGCGCGACCTGAGGCCGGCCGGGCAGCTCTTCTTCACCGGACTGATCCAGATCAGCAGTTCGGCGCTGATCTGGATCCTCTATTGCGGCAGCCAGACCTACTTCACCGCCGGCACGCTCCTGATGTGGAGCTTCCTGCTGCCGCTCTTCGCCCTCCTGATGATCATGCTGCTGGCGGAATCGATCGAGGTGGCCGAGGTGGTCTGGTCGAACCGCTTCAGGCGGCGCTTCCTGCCCTTCGTCGGCGACGTTGCGCGGCCGATGCCGAAGGTGTCGCTGCACCTGCCGATCTGCAACGAACCGCCCGAGATGGTGAAGCAGACGCTGGACGCGCTGGCGCGCCTCGACTATGCCGATTTCGAAGTGCTGGTCATCGACAACAACACCAGGGATCCCGCGGTCTGGCTGCCGGTGCAGGCGCATTGCGAGACGCTCGGCCCGCGCTTCCGCTTCTTCCATGTCGACGCGATGAAGGGCTTCAAGGCCGGCGCGCTCAATTTCGCGCTGCGCCACACGGCGCCCGACGCCGCCGTGATCGGCGTGGTCGACAGCGACTATGTGGTGAGCCCCGACTGGCTCAAGTCGCTGATGCCCTATTTCGACCGGCCCGAGGTCGGCTTCGTGCAGGCGCCGCAGGATCACCGCGACTGGCGCGGCAACCTGTTCAAGGAAATGATCAACTGGGAATATGCCGGCTTTTTCAACATCGGCATGGTGCAGCGTAACGAGGCCGACGCGATCATCCAGCACGGCACCATGACCCTGATCCGCCGCGCAGCGCTGGAGCGGGTCGGCGAATGGGCCGAATGGTGCATCTGCGAGGATGCCGAGCTCGGCTTGCGCCTGCTCGAGGGCGGCTACCAGTCGGTCTATGTCAACAAGCGCTTCGGCTACGGCCTGACGCCGGACAGCTTCTCCGGCTACAAGAGCCAGCGCTTCCGCTGGGTCTACGGCGCGGCCCAGATCATGAAGCGGCACTGGCGCGAGATGCTGCCGGGCAAGCACCGCAAGCTCACGCCGGCGCAGCGCTATCACTTCGTCGCCGGCTGGATGCCCTGGTTCGCCGATGCGGTCGGCGTGCTGTTCTCGCTGGCGAGCGTGGCCTGGACCATCGGCGTGCTGGCCATGCCGCGCTACTTCGAATTCCCGCTGACCCTGTTCCTGGTGCCGACCATCGGCGTCTTCGGCATCAAGGTGCTGCAGTTCCTCTGGCTCTACAAGGCGCGCGTCGATTGCAACCTGCGCCAGCGCATCGGCGCCGGCATCGCCGGCCTGGCGCTGACCTTCACCGTCGGCAAGGCCATGCTGGTCGGGCTCACCACCTCCAAGCTGCCGTTCATGCGCACGCCAAAGTGCGAGAACCAGCCGGCGCTGGTGCAGGCCGTGGCCATGGCCCTGGAGGAATTCCTGCTTGCCGTGCTGCTCTGGCTCGCCGGCGCCTCGATCTGGAGCGTCTATGGCCAGGACGATCCGGAGGCGCGGCTCTGGGTGGCGGTCATGCTGGCGCAATCGCTGCCCTATATCGCCGCCGTGCTGACCGCCGCCATCAATGCCGCCGGCAACCTCAAGCTCGCCAAGGCCTTGCCGGTCGCCGCGGCGCTGCAATCGGCGCCGGGCGGCGACTGAAGGCGTCGCGGATCAGTTGCGCAGGCTGGATGGCGGCTCGTCGAACTCCAGCGCGACGGCGGCAAGCGGGCTCGCCTGGTGGTGCACCATGCGCCAGGCGGCGTCTTCGCGGACGAAAATGTTGGTCGCCACCAGCATGCCCTCTTCCAGCAACTCCTGGCAGATGACGAACCCGACCTCGCCGTAGAGAAAGACCTGTTCCTTGTGGCAGCGTACGCGCGGCGAGGCCGGGTTGCCCAGGATCTGCCGCCACGAGGTCAGCACGGCGTCGCGGCCGCTGATCGCCGGCCAGCCGGGATGCACGCAGGCGACCGGCGCCCGGACGGCCCAAAGCGCTGCCATGGCCGTCGCGTCGCGGCCGGCGAAGGCGCGATAGAAGCTCTTGTTGGCGGCGAGCAGCAGGGCCAGGTCGTCCGCCATGGCGCCGGTCAGCTCCGGCCGAGCGCGGGAATGGCCAGGTAGGCCAGCCGCTTCATCTCGCGCCGCCCGCGCGTCACCGTGTCCAGGATCAGGCCGCAGGCCAGGCTGAGAAAGGCGAGCAGCATCAGCCCGGTCGCCAGCATCGCCGTCGGCAAGCGCGGCACCAGCCCGGTCTGCAGGAAGGTGACGACGACGGGATAGACGACGATCAGAGAGGCGGCCGCCAGTATCTCGCAGGCGAAGCCGAAGAAGATCAGCGGTCGCTCGTCCTTGAACAGCTTCACGATGGAGATGAGGATGCGGAAGCCGTCGCGAAAGGTGCTGAGCTTGCTCACCGATCCGCGCGGGCGGGCGCCGTAGGGCGTATCCATCTCGGCGGTCGGCATGGCCAGGCCGAGCGCGTGCACGGTCAGCTCGGTCTCGATTTCGAAGCCCTGGGTCAGCGCCGGGAAGGACTTGGCGAAACGGCGCGAGAAGACGCGATAGCCGGACAGCATGTCGCGGAAGCGATTGCCGAACAGCCGGGCGACAAAGCCGGTCAGCAGCGCATTGCCGAGGCGATGGCCGGAGCGATAGGCGGCCGCCTCTTCGCCGACGCGGCAGCCCACCACCATGTCGAGCTGCTCGCCCACCAGACGCGCCACCATCGCCGGCGCCGACGGCGCATGGTAGGTGTCGTCGCCGTCGACCAGCACATAGACGTCGGCCTCCAGGTCGGCGAACATGCGGCGTACCACATGGCCCTTGCCCTGCAAGGTCTCGCGCCGGACCCTGGCCCCGGCCGCCGCCGCGCGCGCCATGGTCTGGTCGCGCGAATTGTTGTCATAGACATAGACCGCGGCATCGGGCAGCGCGCGGCGGAAATCGCCGACCACCTTGGCGATCGCCTGCTCCTCGTTGTAGCAGGGAATCAGCACGGCAACGCGAAGCTTGAGCGGTATGGCCGAATCGGTCATCGCCAAAGCTGATAACCCGCCGCGCGCCGTGGCGCAACCGGTCGCTGCAGGCGCCGCGTCGTGCGCCCGCCTTGCCCAAAATGACCGATACGTCTAATAATGACCAATCGGTCATTTTTCGGGATGTCCGGGCATGCGGGCCGCGGCGCGTCCGTTAGAGAACGGCAAGGAAGACCGGCGCCGGGCACGCACCCGCGCCGCGCTGTTGCAGGCGGGGCGGACGCTCTTTGCCGAATGCGCCGTCGACGGCGTCAGCGTCGACGATATCGTGCTCCGCGCCGACGTCGCCAAGGGCAGCTTCTACAATCATTTCGCCGACAAGGACGAGCTGGCGCGGCACGTTGCGGCGGAAGTGCGGGCCGAGGCCGAGGCGCTGGTCGGCGCAGCCAACCGCGCCGTTGCCGATCCGGCGCTCCGGGTGGCGCAGGCCCTGTGTGTCTTCGTGCAATTCGCCGCCGAGCGCCCCGAGAAGGTGCGCGCGCTGATGCGGCTGCACAGCGGCGCGACCCTGCCGGAGGCACCGTTCAACAGCGGGGTGCGCGCCGACCTGCAGCGCGGCATCGCCGAACGCCGCTTCAGCGACGTGACGCTGCCGGCCGGCCTGCTGCTCGTCATCGGCACGGTGCAGATCGCCATGGGCCGCGCCCTCGAAGCGGAACGGCCGGTGGCGCTGGCCGAGCTTGCCCGCGACCTCGGCTTCCTGCTGCTGCGCGGGCTCGGCCTCGCGGCGAAGGACGCCGTCGCCGTTGCCGGGCGCGCCGCCGAGCGCATCCTGCCGTCCGCCGGCCCGAGGACACGGAGACGACCATGAGCATCATCAGGATCGACGACATCGCCTTCGTCCGCTTCCGCGCCCCCGACCTCGCGGCGATGAAAGCCTTTCTCGAGGATTTCGGCCTGAGCGAGACGCCGCATGCGCCGGGCAGGCTCTTCATGCGCGGCACCGGCAGCGCGCCCTTCCTGCACGCGACCGAGCTTGGCGAGCCCGGTTTTGCCGGCTTCGCCTTTCGCGCCGCGTCGCCGGCCGATCTCGAAATGCTGGCGGCGGCGGAGCGCGTGCCGATCGAGGCGCTCGATGCGCCCGGCGGCGGCCGCGTCGTGCGGCTCATCGATCCCGACGGCTTTCCGGTCGAGGTGGTGGCCGGCCAGGCCGCCGGCGACGTCACGGCACTGCCGCCGCGCGCGCCCTGGAACAATGCCGACGCCAGCGCGCGGCTGCGCCAGGTGAAGCGTGTCGGCAAAGGACCGGCCCATGTGCTGCGCCTCGGCCACGGGGTGCTGAACGTCGCCGACTTCCGCCGCTCGGAAGCCTGGTACAAGGCGCGCTTCGGCTTCCTCACCTCGGACGAGATCGAGCTGCAGCCGGGGCTTGCCGTCGGCGCCTTCCTGCGCTGCGACCGCGGCGACCGGCCGGCTGACCATCACACCCTGTTCCTGATGCAAAATCCCAAGGGTGCGAGCTTCAACCACGCGGCTTTCGAGGTGCGCGACCTCGACGACCTGATGAGCGGTCACGACTTCCTGCAGCAAAACGCGCGGCAGGCCGTGTGGGGCGTCGGCCGGCACATCCTCGGCAGCCAGGTATTCGACTATTGGCGCGATCCCTGGGGTCATCGCGTCGAGCATTGGACCGACGGGGACCTCTTCACCGCCGCCGATTCGCCGCACAAGACGGGCTTGAACGATCTGCTCGGCGTGCAATGGGGGCCGAATGCGCCGGCCGCCATGGCCTGATCGCCCGGTCGATAGCGAGATGCCCATGGCGCGATGCGACGTGCTGATCGTGGGCCTCGGCCCGGTCGGCGCCAGTCTGGCCGCGCTGCTGGCCCAATCGGGGCTGTCGGTGATCGCCGTGGAGAAGGACACCACCGTCTATCCGCTGCCGCGCGCGGCGCACTTCGATCACGAGATCATGCGCATCTTCCAGCAGCTCGATCTGGCCGAGGCGATCGCGCCGCACATCCGCGTGGCGCCGCCCTACGAGTTTCGCAATGCCCGGGGCGAGGTGCTGCTGCGCTTCGAGCGCGAGCGCAGCGGCAGCCTGTCCGGCTGGCCGCAAAGCTTCATGTTCAACCAGCCCGGCGTGGAGCAGGCGCTGCGCGCGCGCCTTGCCGAATTGCCTACGGCGGCGGTGCGGCTCGGCCGCCGCTTCACCAGCTTCAGCGCCGAGCCGACAGGCATCGTGGCGAACCTTGCCGGCCCCGACGGCTCGGAGATGATCGCGGCGCGCTTCCTGGTCGGTTGCGACGGGGCGCGCAGCACCGTGCGCGAGGCTTGCGGCATCGGCCTCGCCGACTACGGTTTCGACGAACCCTGGCTGGTGATCGACGCCGTCGCCGCGCCGACCGCCCGCTTGCCCGACAGCAACCTGCAGATCTGCGACCCGGCGCGGCCCACCACCTGCGTGCAGATGGGGCCGGGACGGCACCGCTGGGAATTCATGCTGAAGCCGGACGAGAACGCCGAGCAGGTGCTCGAGGACGGCTTCATCCGCGCGCTTCTCGCTCCCTGGAACTGCCTCGACCAGGTCGCCATCGACCGCCGCGCGGTCTATCGTTTTCATGGCCTGGTCGCCACGGACTGGCGCCGGGGCAGCGTGCTGCTGGCCGGCGACGCGGCGCACCAGATGCCGCCCTTTGCCGGCCAGGGCCTCTGTTCCGGATTGCGCGATGCCGCCAATCTCGCCTGGAAGCTTGCCGCCGTTCTGCGCGGCGCGCCCGATGCATTGCTCGACACCTACCAGCCGGAGCGCGAGCCGCATGTGCGCGGCTTCATCGAACTGGCCATCAACATGGGCCGCGTCGTCTGCACCACCGATCCCGCGGTCGCAGCGGCGCGCGACGCCAATATGCTGGCGCAGCGCGCGGCCGGCGGCAGCGCCATCCCGCCGCCGGCCCCGGCGCCGTTCCGCCAGGGCTGCGTCATGGCCGGTTGCCGCGGCGCCGGCACGCTGTTTCCGCAGCCTTGGGCCGCGGGCGAGCGCGGCCCGCTGCGCCTGGACAGCGTGCTCGGCGAGGGCGCCTGGCTGATCGCTCGGGATGGATTTCCGGAACCGGCGCCGCGCCTGCCGCTCGAGCTGAAACCGGTCTCGCTCGGCGAGGAGCGCATGGCGCCCTTCGCTGCCGCGCTCGGCCGCTGGCTCGCGCAGAACGAAGCCGAGGCCGTCCTGGTGCGGCCCGACCGCTATGTCTTCGGCACTGGCGCGGCGGAAGCGCTTGCGCGTGCCTTTCTCCAGCAGGTCGACCCATCCGCGGGCCGGGGCTGAGGCGCCGCCGGCGTGCGGCCGATCAGGCGACGAAGTGCCGCACGATGCCGACCAGCGCCACCAGCAGCAATAGGATGGTGGCGGCATAGCCGATGCCGTAGCCGAGGCCGCGCCTGGCCGGGTCGCGGCGGTAGGCGATGGCATAGATGACGCGGCCGATCAGCCAGAGCACGCCGAGCGCCGCGGCGACGAGCGGCTGGAAGAACCAGGCGGCCAGCCAGAGCGCGGCCAGGAACGGCACCAGATGCTCGAGCGTGTTGGCCTGCACCCGCACCGCGCGCTCGAAATCCGGATGCCCGGTCATCGCCGGCGCGGCGATCTTATATTTCCCGCGCGCGCTGCCGACGCTATTGGAAACCCAGAAATACAGCACCAGCGCCAGCACCGTGACCAGTGCCACCGCAAGTATTCCCGGTGAATTCAAGCTCATGCTCTCTCCCTCAGATACGCCTCAAGTCCTGGCCCTTGAGCGGCAGGCTGCGGACGCGCTTGCCGGTGGCGGCGAAGATGGCATTGGCGACGGCCGGCGCGATCGGCGGCACCGCCGGCTCGCCGATACCACCGGGCGCCGCGTCGCTCGCCACGATATGCACCTCGATGGCTGGTGTCTCGGCCAGGCGGACCATCTGGTAGCTATCGAAGTTGCCCTCCATCACGCGGCCCTTGTCGATGGTGACGGCGCCGTAGAGTGCTGCCGTCAGGCCGAAGATGATGCCGCCCTGCATCTGCGCCTCGACCGTGTCCGGGTTGATCACCGTGCCGCAATCGACGGCGCAGACCACGCGATGCACGCGCGGCGTGCCGTCGCCGCCGATCTCGACCTCGGCCACCTCGGCGACGATCGAGCCGAAGGAGCG
>DATKQA010000135.1:0-3229 GCA_035523835.1 Candidatus Sulfotelmatobacter sp. | reverse complement strand
CGGAGACGAAGCGCGCATTGCGGGCATAGCTCTCCGCTTCCCAGGTCTGTTCCGGCCCTCGCGGCGAGGCGCTGCTCACGGCCGGCTCCGAGGACGCATGCGATACGGCGACATGGCACCTTTCTTCCGGTGCGGCGCGCGGTCTATTGCTTCGGCGCCTCCGGCGCCGGCTTCGACTTGTCACCGCCAGTGAAGCTGAAGATCGCCTGGCTGATCAGGTCCATCAGGCTGACCGAGCCCTGCACGTAGCGAAGCTGCTCGCCCGGCTTCAGGTACTTGTCGCTGCCGCCCGGTTCGAGCGAGACATAGTTGCCGCCGAGCAACCCCTGGGACGCGATCTTGGCCGAGGAATCGTCCGGCAGCTTGATGTCAGGCTGCAGGTCGAGATGCACCACCGCCTGGTAGGTCTTGGGGTCGAGCGTGGCCGCGGTGACGGTGCCGATCTTGATGCCGCTCATGCGCACGTCGCTGCCGACGGAAAGGCCGTCGACGCGGTCGAATTTCGCCACCAGCTCGTAGCCGCCGAGCGAACGCACGCCGGCGGTGGAATAGGCGAAGGCCAGGAACACCGCCGCCACCACCAGCACCACGGCACCGATCAGCGTCTCGACCAGATTGCCCGACATGCTCAGCCCTCGCCGCCGGCGCTCAGGCCGGCCGCCATGGTTCATAGTCGCCGGTTGCGGCGGCACGATGGCCGCCGTGATCGACCGCCCCGGCCGGCTTGTAGGCCATCGCCGTCCCGGTCAGATTCGGCACATGCGGCTTTTCCCACGGCCGGCCGGCGCCGTTGGTCGGCACCGCCGCGACCGTGTGATGCAGCCAGGCATGCCATTCCGGCGGCACTTTGGTCGCCTCGGTCATGCCCCTGAACAGCACCCAGCGCCGGCGCCCGCCGCGCTTGTCGCGGAAATAGCGGTTGCCGAAGGCATCCTCGCCGACCGGCTCGCCACGCCACCAAGTGTAAAGACGCGTGCCGATGGTCATGAGCCGCCGAGCCGTGTTTCGTTGCGCCAAGTGAAGCGCGGCGACTATGGCATCGACCGATGAGTCCGTCCAGGGTCCCGCCGAAATAACCGGGAAAACCCGCCTGCCCCCGCCTCACGCTGCGGCCGTCGCCACCTGTGGATAAGTCGGCCCTACCGGGGCGTTTATCCACAGGTCCGGGAAGACCCGCGCCGCGACTGGCTTTTGTCACAAATCATGTTACAGTCGAATGATGACCATTAACCCATTTCCATATTTATATTTTTGTTTCTTATACATGGTTCGCGTCAGTTCTGAACTACCATATCTAGTGGTTGCTAACCCCACCGATCCCCAAAAACTGGATTGACCGTTACGCCCAGGAGGCCTAGATTTCGTGGTCCGGGGCGGCCAATGTGACAAGATGTAGCGTTAGTCCCGCGGAGCAAGCGGCATGAGGCCGATTCGGGCCGAGTCGCCGACTGAATGAGCGTTGAAAAAAGCCTGTGGGGGAGTACAGCGATGCGCGTCGAACGCCATTTCACCGAAGCCGGCAAATCGCCTTACGACGGGATCGCCTTCGGGCGGACGACGAGCGAGATCCGCAATCCCGACGGCTCGGTGGTGTTCCGACTCGACGACATCGAGGTGCCGGCGAACTGGTCGCAGGTCGCTTCCGACATCCTGGCGCAGAAGTATTTCCGCAAGGCCGGCGTGCCGCGCAAGCTGAAGGCGGTCGAGGAAGCGACGGTGCCGAGCTGGCTGTGGCGCAAGCGCGCCGACACGGCGGCGCTCGCCGAACTGCCGCCGGCCGAGCGCACCACCCAGGAGACCTCGGCCAAGCAGGTATTCGACCGGCTGGCCGGCACCTGGACCTACTGGGGCTGGAAGGGCGGCTATTTCGACGCCGAGGCCGACGCCGCCGCCTTCTTCGACGAGATGCGCTTCATGCTGGCGAACCAGATGGGCGCGCCGAATTCGCCGCAATGGTTCAACACCGGCCTGCATTGGGCCTATGGCATCGACGGGCCGGCGCAGGGCCACTACTACGTCGACTTCCAGAGCGGCGAGATGGTGCGCTCGACCTCGGCCTACGAGCATCCGCAACCGCATGCCTGCTTCATCCAGTCGGTGCAGGACGACCTGGTCAACGAAGGCGGCATCATGGACCTCTGGGTGCGCGAGGCGCGCCTGTTCAAATACGGCTCCGGCACCGGCAGCAATTTCTCCGCGCTGCGCGGCGACAACGAAAGGCTGTCCGGCGGCGGGCGGTCGTCGGGCCTGATGAGCTTCCTCAAGATCGGCGACCGCGCCGCCGGCGCCATCAAGTCGGGCGGCACCACGCGCCGCGCCGCCAAGATGGTCACCGTCGATATCGACCACCCGGATATCGAGGATTACATCAACTGGAAGGTGGTCGAGGAGCAGAAGGTCGCCGCGCTGGTCTCCGGCTCCAAGCTCGCCAACAGGCACCTCAATGCCATCATGCGCGCCTGCCACGCCGGCCAGGGCGAGGGCCGCTTCGATCCGCGCGACAATCCGATGCTGAAGAAGGAGATCATCGCCGCGCGCAAGACGATGATCCCCGAGAACTATATCCAGCGCGTCATCCAGTTCGCCCGCCAGGGCTTCGCCAGCATCGACTTCCGCACCTACGATACCGATTGGGATTCGGAGGCCTATCTCACCGTCTCCGGTCAGAACTCCAACAACTCGGTGCGGGTCAACAACGACTTTCTCAACGCGGTCGAGGCCGACGGCGAGTGGAAGCTGATCCGCCGCACCGACGGCAAGCCGAAGAAGACCCTGAAGGCGCGCGATCTCTGGGAGCAGATCGGCGAGGCGGCCTGGCATTCGGCCGATCCCGGCCTGCAGTACGACAGCACCATCAACGAGTGGCACACCTGCCCGCAGAGCGGCCGGATCAACGCGTCCAATCCGTGCTCGGAATACATGTTCCTGGACGACACGGCCTGCAACCTCGCCTCGCTCAACCTGATGGCGTTCCGCCACGCCGACGGCTCGTTCGATACGCCGGCCTTCGAGCATGCGACGCGGCTGTGGACGATCACGCTCGAGATCTCGGTGCTGATGGCGCAGTTCCCGTCACGCGAGATCGCGCGGCTTTCCTACGACTACCGCACGCTCGGGCTCGGCTATGCCAATGTCGGCGGCCTCCTGATGGCGTGCGGGCTTTCCTATGACAGCGACGCGGGCCGTGCGCTGACGGCGACACTCACCGCGATCATGACCGGAACGGCTT
>DATKQA010000134.1:0-3087 GCA_035523835.1 Candidatus Sulfotelmatobacter sp. | reverse complement strand
GCCTGCAACGACATGTCGAAGGGCCGCGCCAATTCCGAGACAGTGAGCGGCGCCTTGCTCACCCGCTCCAGGATGGCGCGGCGGACGCCATCGCTCAGCGCGAAGAACACCAAGTCCAGCTTGCGGCCCTCGTCGGCGGCGGGCGCGGCGGCGAGCGTGAGTGCGGCTCTCGTCATGCCCGCATCATAATCAAGCAAATACTTGATTGTCAAGTCATGACTTGATGATCAAGACTTACCTTGAGTTTTATGCAACGCCGCTTTGCCGCCGGAGATCAGAGGCCGAAGCGGGCCCAGAGGGCGCGGTTTTCCAGCGCCGCGAGCAAGCCGTCCAGCCACTCGCCCGGCTGACGTGACGCGAAGCCGAGCCGGCGGCGGAGCCAGCCGCGGCTTTCGCCGACCGCGCGGAGCTTCACCTTGTCGCCGAAACGGCGGCGCAGCACCGAACGGAGATCGCCGAGGCCGTCGATCAGGCCAAGCTCGACGGCGCGGCGGCCGGTAAAGATGTCACCGGTGAAAAGCCCGTTCGCTTCCGCATCGGCCAGCTTGGCGCCACGGCGCTCGCGCACCAGGGCGACGAAACTGTCGTACATTTCCTTCTGCAGGCGCTCCAGCCGGGCCACGTCCTCGGGCCGCTCGGGACGGAAGGGATCGAGCAGCGTCTTGCGCTCACCCTGAGTATGCACGCGCCGCTCGACGCCGAGCCGGGCGATCAGGTCGGTGAAGCCGAAGCCCGAGGAGATGACGCCGATCGAGCCGACGATGGAATTCTGGTCGGCGTAGATCTCGTCGGCGGCCAGTGCCAGCCAATAGCCGCCGGAGGCGGCCACGTCCTCGGCGAAGGCATAGACCGGCAGGTTCTTCTCGTCGGCGAGCTGGCGGATGCGGCCCTGGATCAGCGCCGACTGCACCGGCGAGCCGCCCGGCGAATTGATCGAGAGCGCCACCGCCTTGGCGCCCTTGAGCTCGAAAGCGCGCTCGATCGTGCCGGCGAGGCCAGCGAGATTGAGCGTGCCGGAGCGCAGCGGCAGGGCGCTGGCGGCGATAACGCCGGAAAGCCGCAGCACCGCCACGACCGGCGGCGGAT
This sequence comes from Candidatus Sulfotelmatobacter sp., assembly GCA_035523835.1. Lineage (GTDB taxonomy): Bacteria > Pseudomonadota > Alphaproteobacteria > Ferrovibrionales > Ferrovibrionaceae > DASQHM01. The sequence goes on along the minus strand of DATKQA010000134.1, from coordinate 2,001 downwards.
TACGGAAACGTTCGATCGGCAGCTTGGCGAGGAGCGAGCGGAGGGCGGCGGGCATCGGCTAGAGATAGTCGATGGACGCCGAGGCCACAACCGCCATGGCGGCCGTCAGGCGAGCACCAGGGCCGCACCCTGGCGCAACACTGCCTCCGCCGCCGCCGTATAGGCATGGCCGCCGCCGTGCAGCACCAGGCCGGGCGCGAGACGGAGGCCGGCGCGGCTGCCCTTGCGACCCTGCAGGATGACGCGTTTCGCCGGCTTGCCGCCGCCCGGCCAGAGCGGAAACAGGACAATGGCGCCAAAGCGCCGGCGGCAGGCGGCAAGCAGGTCGTCGAGCCGTTCGGCCCGGCCGATGACGGTCACGCTGCCGCCCGGCCGCAGCATGCGGGCGGCGAAACGAAGCCAGCCGTCGAGGTCGGCGGCCGGCGCCATGCGCGCTTTGGCCCGCCCCGGCGCCGGCGCCGGCGTGCCGGAACCGGCGGCAAAAAACGGCGGGTTGGCGAAGACGTGGTCGAAGCCCTCCGCCGGCAGGGTAGCCGGCGGATCGGCGATGTCGCCGGCGATCACCGCGACGCGATCGGCAAGCCCGTTCTGCCGCGCGTTGGCCGCGGCCAGCCCGGCGGCCTCCGCATCGATCTCGAGGCCCGTCACCATCAGTCCAGGAAGGCGCGCCGCCAGGCACAGCATAGCCGCACCGGCACCGCAGCCGAGCTCCAGCACGCGTTCGCCCGGCTGCGCCGGCACGGCGGCGGCGAGCAGGACCGCATCGGAACCGGCACGCACGCCGCGTTCCGGTTGCCGCAGCAGCAGCCGGCCGCCGAGGAAATCGTCTCGCGCCGGCCGGGTCAGCGCGGGCACGAGATGCCGGCTTCGTCCAGCAGCGCGCGGGCGCGCACGACATCCCGCGCCGGGACCATGAGGCGGCGCGGAATGGCGCCGATGGAACCTTCGGCAAAGCTCGTATGTTGGTCGAGGATCACGGCTTCGACCGCGGCATCGGCCAGCACGGCGCTGAGATAGGACAGCAGCACCAGGTCGTTCGTGCGCAGCAGCTCAACCATCGGCCTCAACCATCGGCAATGCCCCCGGACCCCGCCGGCGAGCCTGCCGCCGGCGGCATCACATTCCGTTGATCCCGACGCGAACCCGCCGCCGAACCGGCCAGTCGAGCGTGCCGAAGGCTGACGGCATGAGGTCTCGGGACGTAACGCCGGGTGCGACATGGCCGACCCTTGACCCGCCATGCGCGCGCTCTATGCTCGCTGGAAAGTCATCTGGTTGCAACACGGCTGGGAGAGCACTCCGTGGCGATCGTCGTACCATTGGAAAGCCGCAGCGCGCCGCGTCGGCCGTCGCTTGATGCGCTGACCCGCCTGGTGCGCGACGATCTGGAGCAGGCCAATCAGGTGATTCTCGATCGCATGGCGAGCCGGGTGGAACTGATCCCACAGCTCGCCGGGCACATCATCGCTTCCGGCGGCAAGCGGCTGCGGCCCATGTTGACGCTGGCCGGGGCACGGCTCTGCGGCTATCACGGATCGCGCCACGTCCAGCTTGCCGCCTGCGTCGAGTTCATCCACACGGCGACCTTGCTGCACGACGACGTGGTCGACGAGAGCGACCTCCGCCGCGGCAGCGCCACGGCGAACGTGGTCTGGGGCAACCAGGCCTCGGTTCTGGTTGGCGACTTCTTGTTCAGCCGTGCCTTTCAGCTCATGGTCGAGGACGGCTCGCTCGAGGTGCTGCGCATCCTGTCGGGCGCGTCCGCCGTCATCGCCGAGGGCGAGGTGTTGCAGCTCATTACCTCGAACGACACCGCCACCTCGGAAGACGCCTATCTCGAAGTCATCACCGCCAAGACCGCGGAGCTGTTCGCGGCCGCCTGCGAGGTCGGACCGGCGATCGCCGGCCGCTCGAAGGACGAGCAGGCCGCCTGCCGCTCGTTCGGGATGAACCTGGGAATCACCTTCCAGCTCGTCGACGACGTCCTCGATTACGGCGGCG
>DATKQA010000133.1:0-10707 GCA_035523835.1 Candidatus Sulfotelmatobacter sp. | reverse complement strand
TCCACGAAGACTTTGACAGCCTCGAAATCGCCGATGGCCGCCTTGACACCGTACGCCGGCAAATATTAGAAGAAGCCGGGCGAAACCAAAGCCTTGACTCTGCCCACCTGAAAGCCCAACTAGCTGCTTGCGGCTTCAACGACTTGTTCGCCGTGAGCAAAAGCTGGGGTGGGCCGGACTGGCCGTGGTTTCTCCGCAAGCGGGCGGCGCTTGCCGATGTCGAGGCGTGGTGGGGGGATGCGATCGCGCGCCATCGCAAGGTCGTTTCGCTTGCGGCCGAGGTTCGCCTGGCCATGGAGCGCTTCGGCGCGGAGGGAACAAAAGAGGCGCAGGATCAGTTGATCAATCTGAAGCGATTGCTGGAAGCGAATGAGATTGGCGACGCGGCTTTCGACGATTTCGGCGTTGCTTCCGGTATCAAAGCGTCTCTCTAGTCGTCTTGCGGGGGTGGCCTACTGAAAGCCGCCCCCGGTTGTATTTATGCGCCCGATCATGCGGCGCTCCGGGAGTAGGACCGATATGGCAAGCAAGAGTGCAGAGGCAGCCGAAAGCACGGAAGCCCGCGAAGACGCTCCCGACAGCCCGTTGCTCGATTCTTCGACTCAGGCGGTCAAGAAGATGCTGGCCAAGGCCAAGGAGCGTGGCTACGTCACCTACGATGAGCTGAACGCCGTCCTGCCGCCCGACCAGATGTCCTCGGAGCAGATCGAGGACACGATGACGCTCCTGTCGGAGATGGGCATCAACGTCGTCGAGAGCGAGGAGCAGGAAGAGGCCGCCGCGGCCAACGACGACGCCAAGGCGGAAGCCGAGGTCGAGCAGGCGGCGCCGGTGCAGGCCGAGGAACTCGACCGCACCGACGATCCGGTCCGCATGTACCTGCGCGAGATGGGCTCGGTCGAGCTCTTGTCGCGCGAGGGTGAGATCGCCATCGCCAAACGCATCGAGGCCGGCCGCGAGAAGATGATCGGGGCCATCTGCGAGAGCCCGTTGACGCTCCGCGCCATCATCGCCTGGCGCGACGACCTGACCGGCGAGCGCATCCTGCTGCGCGACGTGATCGACCTCGACGCCACCTACGGCGGCGTGCCGGGCGCCGCCAATGCCGTGCCGGCGGAAGCGGCGGAGGCGGAGGGCGAGGCCGAAGCGGAGGAGCCGGCCATGGAGGCGATGGAGGGCGACGAGGAGGGCGATGAAGGCAATCTCTCGCTCGCCGCCATGGAGGCCGCCCTCAAGCCGAAGGTGCTGGAGATCTTCGATTCCATTGCCAAGACCTACAAGAAGCTGAACAAGGTGCAGGAGGCCAGGCTCGAAAGCGCGCTACGCCACGAGGAGATCGAGCCGCGCGAGGAGAAGAAGCACGAGAAGCTGAAGCTCGAGCTGGTCGAGCTGATGGAGGACGTGCATCTCAACAACGCGCGCATCGAGGGCCTGGTCGAGCAGCTCTACGACATTTCGCGGCGCCTGATGCAGCTCGAGGGCAAGCTGCTCAGGCTGGCTGAGCGCTTCCGCATTCCGCGCGAGGAATTCCTCAAGCAGTACCTGTCGCAGGAGCTCGATCCCAACTGGTTGCGCCGGGTCGGCCGCCTCAAGGGCAAGGGCTGGAAGGACTTCGCCACCAAGGAGGCGAACGAGATCAAGACCATCCGCAAGGACATCGCCACCATCGCCAGCGAGTCCATGCTGCCGATCAGGGAATTCCGCCGCATCTTCGCCACCGTCAAGGAGGGCGAGAAGGAGGCGAGCAAGGCGAAGAAGGAAATGGTGGAGGCCAACCTCCGCCTGGTGATCTCCATCGCCAAGAAATACACCAACCGCGGCCTGCAGTTCCTCGACCTGATCCAGGAGGGCAACATCGGCCTGATGAAGGCGGTGGACAAGTTCGAGTACCGCCGCGGCTACAAGTTCTCGACCTATGCCACCTGGTGGATCCGCCAGGCGATCACCCGCTCGATCGCCGACCAGGCGCGCACCATCCGCATCCCGGTGCACATGATCGAGACGATCAACAAGCTGGTGCGCACCTCGCGCCAGATGCTGCACGAGATCGGCCGCGAGCCGACGCCGGAGGAGCTCGCCGAGAAGCTCGGCATGCCGCTCGAAAAGGTGCGCAAGGTGCTGAAGATCGCCAAGGAACCGATCAGCCTGGAAACGCCGATCGGCGACGAGGAGGACAGCCACCTCGGCGATTTCATCGAGGACAAGAACGCGGTGCTGCCGCTCGACGCGGCGATCCAGTCGAACTTGCGCGAAACCACGACGCGGGTGCTGGCGAGCCTCACGCCGCGCGAGGAGCGCGTGCTACGCATGCGCTTCGGCATCGGCATGAACACCGACCACACGTTGGAAGAGGTCGGCCAGCAGTTCTCGGTGACGCGCGAGCGCATCCGCCAGATCGAGGCCAAGGCGCTGCGCAAGCTGAAGCATCCCAGCCGCTCGCGCAAATTGCGCAGCTTCCTCGACACCTGACAGTCGGCTATAAGCTGTCGGCTGACGGCTTATAGGGCCTGTAGTTCAGCGGTCAGAACTCGCCGCTCATAACGGCGTTGTCGCAGGTTCGAATCCTGCCAGGCCCACCATCCTGCCCTTTGTTACATACCAAGTACATTGTCCGCGCGCGGCCGAGCGGGCGCAGTAGTGCCGGTCTGCCGCCTGTGCCGGCGCAAGCGAGCGAAAGAATATCGCAAGACTCTTCCGCCATCCTGCTGCGTGGCCGCTGCGGAGACAAAGCGATGCAGGTGCTGGCAAGGGCCGTTGCCGCCGTCCTGATCTTTCTGGCGGTCTATCCGTTTTCCTATTGGGCGTTCTTCGCGCAGGTGTTGCTTCCCGGGGACGGGGATATCGCCGCCGAGGCGGGCGCGCTGGCGACGGGCGGGCTGGCCGCCGCCTGGGCCTGGCGCGCCATGGGGCGGGATGGCCAGGGCGTCGTCGCCACCGCCTTGCGGTGGGCCTTGACCGTGGGTGCCATCGGTTTCTGCGGCGGCTTCTTCGGCAGCATGATCCTGACCCCGGAAGCGAACCAGGGGCCGCTGCTCGGCATTTTCATCACCGGGCCGCTCGGCTTCCTGGCCGGCGCGATTTTCGGCGCCATCCGTGCCTGGCTGCGCGGGGCCGGCCACCGCCTTACCTGAGGCTCGGCGCGGCGCCGCAAATTTCGGTGAGCGCAACAGTGGAATCAGCGGCTTGGCGGCCTTCGCCGGGAGCGCCGACGGAACGTTTTGCCGCCCCTGTCGTTCGCTAGTGACAAGCCGTCCATTCCCCATTCGAAAGGTGCCCTGCCATGGCGCGTGATTTACCCATGAGCACGGATCCCATGGCGGCGGGAACGCCCTCGCCGGACGGCCAGGCGATGGACGGACTCTGTATCAACACGATCCGCACGCTCGCCATGGATGCGGTGCAGAAGGCCAATTCCGGCCATCCCGGCACGCCGATGGCGCTGGCGCCGGTCGCCTATACGCTCTGGCAGAAGTTCCTGCGCTTCGATCCGGCCGATCCGATCTGGCCGAACCGCGACCGCTTCGTGCTGTCCAACGGCCATGCCTCGATGCTGCTCTATGCCCTGCTGCATCTCAGCGGCGTGCGCGCCGTCGATCCGGCCTATCGGCTGCTGCCGGAGCCCGCCATCCGCCTCGACGACATCAAGCGGTTTCGCCAGCTCGACAGCAATTGTCCGGGCCATCCCGAATACCGGCTCACCTCGGGCGTCGAGACCACGACGGGGCCTTTGGGCCAGGGCTGCGCCACCAGCGTCGGCATGGCCATCGCCGGCCGCTGGCAGGCGGAGCATTTCAACCGCCCCGGCGCCACCCTGTTCGACTATGCCGTCTATGTGATCTGCGGCGACGGCGACATGATGGAAGGCGTGTCGAGCGAGGCAGCCTCACTCGCCGGCCATCTGCGGCTCGCCAACCTCTGCTGGATCTACGACAGCAACCGGGTGACCATCGAAGGCCACACTGACCTCGCCTATAGCGAAGATATCGCCGCCCGCTTCCGGGCCTACGGCTGGCATGTGGAACAAGTCGGCGATGCCAACGATACCGCGCGCCTCGCCGAGGCCTTCGAGACCTTCCGGCGCACGGCGGATCGGCCGACCTTCATCGTCGTCAACAGTCACATCGGCTATGGCGCGCCGCACAAGCAGGATACCAGCGCCGCGCACGGCGAGCCGCTCGGTGAGGACGAGGTTCGCCTGGCGAAGCGTAGCTACGGCTGGCCGGAGGATGCGAAGTTCCTGGTGCCGGAAGGCGTGCGCGCACATTTCCGTGCCGGCATCGGCCAGCGCGGCCGCGAGCTCCGCGAGGCCTGGGCGGCGATCATGGCGACCTATCGGTCCGATCACCCGGCGCTGGCCGACCAGGTCGAACGCATGCAGAAGCGCGAGTTGCCGAACGGTTGGGACACCGACCTGCCGAGCTTTCCGGCCGACCCCAAGGGGATCGCCAGCCGCGAAGCCTCGGCCCAGGTGCTGAACGCCATCGCGCCGCGGCTGCCCTGGCTGATCGGCGGCTCGGCCGACCTGGCGCCATCGACGAAGACGCTTCTCACCTTCGAAGCGGCGGGCGATTTCGCCGCCGGGCACTTCGGCCGCAATCTGCATTTCGGCGTCCGCGAGCATGTGATGGGCGCGGTGGTGAACGGCCTCGCCCTGTCGAAGGTGCGCGCCTATGGCTCCACCTTCCTGATCTTCTCCGACTATATGAAGCCGGCCATCCGGCTCAGCGCTCTGATGGAGCTGCCGGCGATCTATATCTTCACCCACGATTCGATCGGCCTCGGCCAGGACGGTCCGACGCATCAGCCGGTGGAACAGTTGCTGGCGCTGCGCGCCATCCCCGGCCTGATCACGCTCCGCCCGGCCGATGCCAACGAGGTGGCGGAGGCCTGGCGCGTCGTCGTCAAGCTCAAGCACCAGCCGGCCTGCCTGGTGCTCAGCCGGCAGCCGTTGCCGACCTTCGACCGGACCCGCTACGCCGCCGCCGCCGGTGTCGCGCGCGGTGCCTATGTGCTGGCCGACGCGGCGGACGCCCGGCCGGCGGTGATCCTGATCGGCACCGGCAGCGAGGTCGCGCTCTGCCTCTCGGCCTACGAAACGCTCAAGGGCGAAGGCGTGCCGGCGCGGGTCGTCAGCATGCCGTCCTGGGAGCTGTTCGAGCAGCAGGATCGGGCCTATCGTGAGAGCGTGCTGCCGCGCGAGGTCACGGCGCGGGTTTCGGTCGAGGAAGGCAGCGTGATCGGCTGGGACCGTTACGTCGGCTCTGGCGGCGCCATGATCGGCATGCATACTTTCGGTTCGTCGGCGCCGGTCAGCGACCTCCTGAAGAAGTTCGGCTTCACGCCGGAGAAAGTGGTCGCCGCGGCGCGCGAGCAGATTGCCCAGGCGAGAGGGAAGGCGGCATGAACCCGTTGCGACAACTGCAGGACTGCGGCCAGTCGGTGTGGCTGGACTATGTCAAGCGAAGCCTCATCGAGAACGGCGAGCTCGGCACGCTGATCGAGCGTGACGGGCTGCGCGGCGTGACCTCGAACCCTTCGATCTTCGAAAAGGCCATCGGCGAGGGCGGCGCCTATGCCGAGGCCATCGCCGGGCTGCTCCGGCAATCCGATCACGACGTCATGGCCATCTACGAGCATCTGGCGGTCGCCGACATCCGCGCCGCCGCCGATGTGCTGCGGCCGGTTTATGCGGCGACGCTCGGCCGCGACGGCTATATCAGCCTGGAGTGCTCGCCCTATCTCGCCAACGACACCGAGGCCACGGTTGCCGAGGCGCTGCGGCTGTGGGCTGCCGTCGACCGTCCCAACCTCATGGTGAAGGTGCCGGCGACGCCGGCCGGCATTCCGGCCATCCGCCGACTGATCGGCCGTGGCCTCAACATCAACATCACGCTGCTGTTCTCGGTCGGCGTCTACGAGCAGGTGGTCGAGGCCTATATCGCCGGGCTGGAAGATCTGGCCAAGGCCGGCGGCGACGTCGGCAAGATCGCGAGCGTCGCCAGCTTCTTCGTCAGCCGCATCGATTCCGCAGTCGACAAGCGGCTCGATGGTCTAAGCGACAAGCGCGCCGCCGAGCGGCTGCGCGGCAAGGTGGCGATCGCCAACGCCAAGCTCGCCTACAGCCGCTACAAGGCGCTGTTCGCCGGCCCGCGCTGGGACGTGCTGGCGGCGGCGGGGGCGAAGACGCAGCGTCTGCTCTGGGCCTCCACCAGCACTAAGAACCCGGCCTACAAGGACACGCTCTATGTGGAGGCGCTGGTCGGAGCCGATACCGTCAATACCATTCCGCCCTCGACCATGGATGCCTTCCGCGATCATGGCGAGGCGCGGCCCAACGTCATCGAGCAGGAATTCGACGCGGCCGTCGCCACCTTGGCGGAGCTGGATCGTCTCGGCATCTCGCTCGAACAGGTGACCCAGGAGCTGGTGGTCGACGGCGTGCAGCAGTTCGCCGACGCCTTCGATCTCTTGCTCGGCGCCGTCGCGCGTCACCGCCGCGAACAGCTCGAAGGCACCCGCGTCGGCTACGAGGTCATGCTGCCGGCGGCGGAGATGAAGACGGCAGTCGCGGCCGAGATGGAAGCCTGGCGCAAGCAGGGCCGCATCCGCCGGCTCTGGGCCGCCGACAAGTGGCTCTGGACCGGCGCCGACGAGGACCAGTGGCTCGGCTGGCTGCCGGTGGTGCGCCAGGAAGCGGCTGACGTGAAGGCCTTGCGCGACTTCGCCGTGACCGTGCAGCGCCGCGATTTCACCGATGTCGTATTGCTCGGCATGGGCGGCTCGAGCCTGGGGCCGGAAGTACTGGCCCTGACCTTCGGCGCGCAGCCCGGCTGGCCGCGCTTTCACATGCTGGACAGCACCGATCCGGCCGAAGTCGCCGCCATCGAGCAGGCGGTCGATCTCGGCCGCACGCTGTTCATCGTCTCGTCCAAGTCCGGCAGCACGCTCGAGCCCAATATCTTCATGGCCTATTTCTTCGAGCGGGTCAGCGCCGTGCGCGGCGCCGGCAAGGCGGCCGAGCATTTCGCCGTGGTGACCGATCCCGGCTCGGCGCTGGAGCGGCGTGCCCGGCAGTTGGAGTTCGCGCATGTCTTCCACGGCGTGCCGACGATCGGCGGGCGCTATTCCGTACTGTCGAAATTCGGCCTGGTGCCGGCCGCCGCCATGGGCATCGATCTCGGCCGTTTCCTACAGACCACGCAGCAGATGGTCGGGGGCTGCGGCGCCGACGTGCCGCCGGCGGAAAATCCCGGCGTTGCGCTCGGCATCGCCATGGGTGTCGCGGCAAAGCAGTTCGGCCGCGACAAAGTGACGATCGTCGCCTCGCCGGGGATCGCCGCTCTCGGCGCCTGGCTGGAACAGCTTCTGGCGGAAAGCACCGGCAAGCACGGCCACGGGCTGATCCCGATCGCCGACGAGCCCCTGGCATCGCCCGAGTGCTATGGCGACGACCGCTTCTTCGCCTACCTTGAACTCGAGGGCAAAGCTGACCCGGCGGAGCGCGCGGCGGTGGCGGCCTTGGCCAAGGCCGGCCATCCCGTCGTCCGCATCGGCGTGAAGGACGCCTGGCACATCGGCCAGGAATTCTTCCGCTGGGAAATCGCCACAGCGGTGGCGGGCGCGATCATCGGCATCAATCCCTTCGACCAACCGGACGTCGAGGCGAGCAAGGTCAAGACCCGCGCGCTCACCGACGAATACGAGAAGACGCACAGCCTGCCGCAGGAGGAGCCGGTCTTTCGCGAGAACGGCCTGGCGCTTTATGCCGATCCGCGCAACGCGGCCGAGCTCGGCAAGCACAACAGCCTGGCCGGCTACCTCAGGAGCCATTTCGGCCGCTTGCGCGCCGACGCCCGGCCCGGCGACTATGCGGCGCTGCTCGCCTATATCCAGCGCAACGACGCGCACAACCGCGCGCTGGCCCGGATGCGCACGCGGCTGCGCGACAAGACCCGTGCCGCGACCTGCGTGGGTTTCGGGCCGCGTTTCCAGCATTCCACCGGACAGGCCTACAAGGGCGGGCCGAACAGCGGCGTGTTCCTGCAGATCACCTGCGACGACCCCGCCGACATCGACGTGCCCGGCAATTCCTACAGCTTCGGCGTGGTGAAGGCGGCGCAGGCGCAGGGCGACCTCGCCGTGCTGGTGGAGCGCGAGCGGCGCGCGCTGCGCGTCCATCTCCGCGACGTCGATGCCGGGCTGGCCGAACTGGCTGCGGCCCTGGATGCGGCATTTCCCTGAGCGGTTCGAGAAGGAGCAGCGCAATGCAGATCAGCGTGATCGGACTCGGCCGCATGGGGGCGAACATCGCCCGCCGATTGATGAAGGCCGGGCATGAGTGCGTGGTGTTCGATGCCAATGCCAAGCCGCGCGAAGCATTGGCCGGCGAGGGTGCGACCGCGGCGCCGTCGCTGGAGGCAGTGGTGAAGGCGCTGCGCAAGCCGCGCGTCGTATGGGTCATGCTGCCGGCGGGCCAGGTCACCGAAGCGACGGTGGCGCGCCTCGGCGATCTCCTTGAGGCCGGCGACATCGTCATCGACGGTGGCAATTCCTACTACAAGGATGACATCCGCCGCGCCCGCAAGCTCGCCGAAAAGCGCATCCGCTATGTCGATTGCGGGACCTCGGGCGGCGTGTGGGGCTTGCAGCGCGGCTATTGCATGATGATCGGCGGCGCCAAGGAGGCGGTCGACCATCTCGATCCGATTTTCGCCGCGCTGGCGCCCGGCCTCGGCGATATTCCGCGCACGCCGGGCCGCGAGAAGCTGGATCCTCGCGCCGAGCGCGGCTATATCCACGCCGGCCCTTCTGGCGCCGGCCACTTCGTCAAGATGGTGCACAACGGCATCGAGTACGGCCTGATGCAGGCCTATGCCGAGGGTTTCGACATCCTGCGCAACAAGGACGCGCAAGCTCTTCCCGAGGATGAGCGGTTCAGCCTGAACCTGCCGGATATTGCCGAGGTCTGGCGGCGCGGCAGCGTCATCTCGTCCTGGCTGCTCGACCTCGGCGCGAGCGCCCTGGCCAAGGATGCGGCGCTGGAGAATTTTTCCGGCTTCGTCGAAGATTCCGGCGAAGGGCGCTGGACCATCGAGGCGGCCGTCGAGGAGGCGGTGCCGGCCGACGTCCTGACCTCGGCCCTGTTCGTCCGCTTTCGCTCCCGCCAACAACACACCTTTGCCGAAAAGATGCTGTCGGCCATGCGCCTTGGTTTCGGCGGCCATGTCGAGGGCCACGCGGCGGCGCCTTCCGCCGCGCCGGAATCGAAGCGTGACTGAAATCCGTCCCATCGCCACGCCGCCGCACACCAGGGTCATCGCCTCCGTCCCGCCACGTCGGCCGCGGCCGGCCGATCCCTGCGCCATGGTGATTTTCGGTGCCGGCGGCGACCTGACCAAGCGATTGATCGTGCCGGCGCTCTACAATCTCGCGCGCACCGGCCTGCTGCCGGACCATTTCGCCGTGATCGGCGTCGACCTGGCGGCGGGCGACACGGCAAGCTGGCGCGCCCACCTCCACGCCATGCTCGAGCAGTTCGTCGGCAATGCCGGCGCCGAGTTCGAAGCCCGGCGGATCGACGAGGCTGCCTGGCAGCGGCTCGCCGAGCGGCTGTCCTACCTCCAGGGCGATCTGACCAGGCCGGAAACCTACGCAGCGCTCCGCGAGGCGCTCGACAAAGCGGAAAAGGCGCACGGCACCGGCGGCAATGCTTTCTTCTATCTTGCCGTCGGCGATCGCTTCTTCGCCACGGTGGTGGACCAGCTCGGCCGGGCGAGGCTGACCGAGGAGCGGGAGGCGAAGAACGACAAGCCCGGCTTCTGGCGCCGCGTGGTGATCGAAAAGCCTTTCGGCCACAGCATCGAATCCGCGCGCGAGCTGAACCAGCGCATCCTGCGCACGCTGCAAGAAGACCAGATCTTTCGCATCGACCATTTCTTCGGCAAGGAGACGGTGCAGAACATCATGGCCTTCCGCTTCGCCAACGGACTGTTCGAGCCGATCTGGAATCGCGACCGCATCGACCACGTGCAGATCACGGTCGCAGAGACGGTCGGTGTCGAACATCGCGGCAAATTCTACGAAGCGACCGGCGCGCTGCGCGACATGGTGCCGAACCACGTCTTCGCTCTGCTCTCGATGGTGGCGATGGAACCGCCAGCCGGTTTCGACGCCGCCGCCATCCGCGCCAAGAAGGCGGAGGTCTTCGCCGCCATGCCGGCGTTGACGCCGGCGGCTGCGGTGCGCGGACAATATGGCGCCGGCACGGTTCTCGGCGAGCCGGCCCGTGCCTATCGCGACGAGCCCGATGTGGCGCCGGATTCCAAGGTCGAGACCTATGTCGCCCTGCGGCTCGAGGTCGACAATTGGCGCTGGGCCGGGGTGCCCTTCTTCATCCGCACCGGCAAGCACCTGGCGGAACGTGTCACCGAGGTCGCCATCTGCTTCAAGCCGGCGCCCTATGCCGCTTTCCAGGACACGCCGGTCGACAGCCTGCCGCCAAACTGGCTGGTCCTGCGCATCGCGCCGGACGAGGGGATTTCGCTCCAGTTCGAGATCAAGCATCCCGGGCCGGCGGTCGACCTCGCCACGGTGAAGATGGATTTCCACTACAAGGACTGGTTCCCCAGCGAGCCGACGGTCGGCTACGAGCCGTTGCTCTACGACGTGATGGTCGGCGATGCCACGCTCTTCATGCGCGCCGACATG
>DATKQA010000132.1:0-3159 GCA_035523835.1 Candidatus Sulfotelmatobacter sp. | reverse complement strand
CGGCCACCGAGCGGCTGGCGCGGCTGGCCAAGGACGCCGGCGTCACGCGCTTCGTCTATGCCTCGTCCTGCTCGATCTACGGCGCCGGCGGCGGCGACGAGCGGCTCGGCGAGACCGCGCCGCTCGCCCCGATCACGCCCTATGCGGTGAGCAAGGTACGCTGCGAGGAAGTCCTGTCGAAGCTGGCGGGCGCGGGCTTCTCGCCGGTCTATATGCGCAATGCCACGGCCTACGGCATTTCGCCGCGGCTTCGCACCGACCTGGTGCTGAACAACCTGGTGGCCTGGGCGGCGACCACCGGCAAGGTGAACATCCTGAGCGACGGCACCGCCTGGCGGCCGATCGTCAATATCGTCGACATCAGCCGCGCCGTGGCGGCGGTGCTGGCGGCGCCGGCGCGTGCGGTGCACGACCAGGCCTTCAATGTCGGCCGCGACGCGGAGAACTATCGCGTGCGCGACATCGCCGAGATCGTCGCCCGCGCCGTGCCCGGCTCGCAAATCGCCTTCGGCGGCGAGAAGACCGCGGATGCGCGCAGCTACCGCGTCAGCTTCGCCAAATATGTCGACGCCTTCCCCGATCGGCCGCTCACCTGCACCGCGCTCGCCGGCGCCGAGGAGCTCTATCGCGCCTTCGCGGCCGTCGGCCTGACCCTGGAGCAGTTTCAAAGCCGCAAGTTCGTCCGCCTGAAGCAGCTTCGCCATCTGATCGACGCGCACGCGGTCGACGATGACCTGCGCTGGCGCTCCGCCCGGGGGACGGCAAGCCCGGCGGCCTGACCCCGGCGCGCGCGGGCCGCTTCTCTCAATTGCTTCTTGCCGGCGGCCTCGTTATAGAAGCGCCACCGATGCGAGCCGGAGCCTTCTGACCTTGCCGCCAAGCGCCGACAATACCTGGCAGCGCGTCGCCGTGCTGGCGGTGACGCACCACAGCGGCGCGGTGATCGGCGATTGCCTGCGGGCGCTCGCGGGCGCCGAGGAAGTCGTCATCGTCGACAATGCCAGCGACGATGATTCGCGCGACATCGTCGCCGGCCTGGTGCCGCACGTCCGCCTGTTCCACAACCGCGTCGGTCTCGGCTTCGGCAACGGCGCCAACATCGGCCTCGGAGCGGTGACGCGGGAGTTCGTGCTGCTGATCAATCCCGACGCGGTCATGGCGGAAGGCGCGGTGGCGAGGCTGCTCGCCGCCGCCGACCGCTATCCCGGCGCCGCCATGCTGACCCCGACCATCATCGACCAGCACGGCAGCCACGTGACCAGCCACGATGTCGGCGTGCTCGACCGCGGCCGCTTCCCTTCCGGCCGGCGCGATCCGCGGCCCGAGGGCGATCTCTCGGCCCACTACCTCTCCGGCGCTATCATGCTGCTGCGCATGCAGGCGCTGCGCGAGGTCGGCTTCTTCGATCCGGACATCTTCCTCTACTACGAGGACGACGATCTCTGCCTGCGGCTGCGGCGCGGCGGCTGGTCGCTGGTGCTGGTCGCGGAGGCGGTCGCCGCGCATATCGGCGGCGGCTCCATCGGCACCGGCTGGGACCGCGTCTGGGAGAAATTCTGGCACATCTCCTGGTCGCACCTCTACATCACCGAGAAATATGCCGGCCGCGCCGCCATGCGCCGCATCGCCTGGCCGAACCTGATCCGCTTCGCGCTGAAATCCCTCGGCGACGCGCTCGGCCTGCGCAAGGCCAAGCTGGTGCGCGACGTGGCCCGGCTCTGCGGCACCGCCGGCTATCTGCTCGGCATCCCGGCGGCGATCAGGCCTGATGAAGGCGTCATCCGGCCGATCGCGCCCTTGCGCGAACCGAATTAGCAGGCCTCGACGCCTGCGTGGCGGAACTGCTGGCCCCAGGAGCCGCGGCTCAGGACCCGGTCGCGGTCGGGATAGGACACCGTAGAATTCAGGCCCGCCGTTCGATCGCGCCTTCCTCGTCGCGCAGCGGATGGGCCAGGCGGCTCAGCATCTCCTTCGGACAGATCTGCCAGATATGCCCGCGCGCGACTTCCCAGTCGGCCAGCAGCGCGGCGGCATAGGCGCTCTGGGTCTCGCGCACGTGCTCGGCGACGAGGGCCTGCAGCACGCCTTCCCAATGGGCACTGGCCAGGCGCTGATAGACCACGGTCTCCTCGTTGATATGAACCGGCAGGAGCGCGTGCGGATCATAGACGAAGGCCATGCCGCCGGTCATGCCGGCGGCGAAATTGTCGCCGACCGAGCCCAGGATCACCGCGATGCCGCCGGTCATGTATTCGCAGGCATTGGCGCCGGTGCCTTCCACCACCGCGTGGGCGCCGGAATTGCGCACGGCAAAACGCTCGCCCGCCTGGCCGGCGGCAAACAATCGGCCGGCGGTGGCGCCGTAGAGCACGGTGTTGCCGATGATGGTGTTGCGGTTCGAGACCAGCGGCGAGGACGGCACCGGACGCACCACGATGGTGCCCCCGGACAGGCCCTTGCCGACATAGTCGTTGGCATCGCCGAAGACTTCGAGCTTGATGCCCTGCACGGCGAAGGCGCCGAGCGACTGGCCGGCCGAGCCGTGCAGCCGCACCGTGACGTGGCCCGGTTTCAGGCCGGCCATGCCGAAGCGCCGCGTCACGTGCGAGGAGAAGCGCGTGCCGATGGCGCGATGCGTGTTGCGGATGTTGTAGGCGAGCTGCATCTTCTCGCCGTGGCTGAACACCGCCTCGGCATCGCGGAGCATCTGCGCATCCAGCGTGTCGGGCACCTCGTTCCGTCCCTTCAGCGTGCAATAGCGCGCGTTCTCGCCGGCATCCGCCAGGGCCAGCAGCGGATTGAGGTCGAGGTCGTCGAGATGCGCGCCGCCGCGGCTCACCTGCATCAGGAGGTCGCTGCGGCCGATCACCTCGGCGAGCGAGCGGAAGCCGAGACCGGCCAGGATCTCGCGCACTTCCTCGGCGATGAAGGTGAAGAGGTTGACCACCTTTTCCGCCGTGCCTTCGAACTTCTGCCGGAGCTTCTCGTCCTGGGTGCAGATGCCGACCGGGCAGGTGTTGGAATGGCACTGGCGCACCAGGATGCAGCCCATGGCCACCAGCGCCGCGGTGCCGATGCCGAACTCCTCGGCGCCGAGCATGGCGGCAATGACGATGTCGCGGGCGGTGCGAAGTCCTCCGTCGCAACGCAGACGGACAC
>DATKQA010000131.1:0-21932 GCA_035523835.1 Candidatus Sulfotelmatobacter sp. | reverse complement strand
TGCCGGTTCGCCGCAGCGGCCCGGGCGAGATCGTGCTGACCAGCTTCGGCGACCGCCGCGACCGCGACCGCTTCCGCGCCGCCTATTCCGATCCGGAATCGGGCATCACCACCGGGCCGCGGGCGCCGGCCTGGCCGGTTTGCGTCGGGCCGCTCACCTATACCGGCCAGGCGGCGATCCAGGCCGACATCGCCAATTTCAAGGCCGCGCTCGCCGCCGCCGGGGCGGGCGAGGGCTTCATGACCTCGATTGCGCCGGGCAGCGCGTCGCGCATCGGCAACAGCTATTACAAGAGCGACGAGGAATTCCTCTTCGCCTGCGCCGACGCGATGCGCGAGGAATACAAGGCCATCATCGATGCCGGTCTGATCCTGCAGCTCGACGATCCCTCGATCGCCGAGAACTGGGACCAGATCAATCCGGAACCGACCGTCGAGAACTACCGCCGTTTCACCATGCGCCGGGTCGAGGCGCTCAACCATGCGATCAAGGGCCTGCCGCAGGACCGTATCCGCTTCCATCTCTGCTGGGGAAGCTGGCACGGTCCGCACACGACCGACATTCCCATGCGCGACATCGTCGACGTCATGCTGGCGATCAATGCCCAGGCCTATTCCTTCGAGGCCGGCAATGTGCGCCACGAGCACGAATGGCGCGTCTGGCACGAGGTCAAGCTGCCGGCCGACAAGATCATCCTGCCGGGGGTGGTGAGCCATGCCACCAACGTGGTCGAGCATCCCGAGCTGGTGGCGGACCGCATCCTGCGCTTCACAGAGGCGGTCGGCCGCGAGCGCGTCATCGCCTCGACCGATTGCGGCCTCGGCGGGCGGGTGCATGCCGATATCGCCTGGGCCAAGCTCGAAACCCTGGCGCAGGGCGCCGCGCTTGCCAGCCGGCAGCTCTGGCGCTGAACCGCCTCAGAGTTCCGTGTCGCCCTTCAACAGGCTCTGCACCACGGTGCGATTGAGGATCTCGTTGGTGCCATCGGCGACATTGACGATGCGTAGCGCATGCCAGGCATGGTGCAGGCCGAGCTCGTTGGTGAAGCCCATGGCGCCATGCGTCTGCATGGCGCGATCGACGGCGCGATAGCCGATCTGCACCGAATAGGCCTTGGTCATGGAGAGTTCCTTGACCGCGCGCTCGCCCTTGTCGAGCAGGCTGGCGGCATTCAGCCCCATGAGATGCGCGGCATGCAGCTCTGCGGCGCTCTCTGCCAGCGGAAAGCTGACGCCCTGGTAGTCGGCGATCGGCCGGCCGAAGGCCTGGCGCACCTGCGCGTAGTCGAGCGCACGCTCCAGCGCCCAGCGGCCGTAGCCGACGGCGCGGGCGGAATTGTAGATGCGGCCGAGCGAGACGCCGTAGAGCGCGGCGGCGAATCCCTGATGCAGTTCGCCGACCAGTTGCCAGGGTTCGACCGCCACGTCTTCCAGGCGCAACTCGGCTTCGTCGCCGCCGATATGGCCGAACAGGCGGATCACGCGCTGCACCTCGAAGCCTGGCGCCGAGGTCGGCACCAGGAAGGCGGAGATGCCGCCCTTGCGCGCGGCGGCGCGCGCCGCGTCGGTGACGGCGAAGACGATGCAATAGTCGGCGACCGGTGCATTGGAGGTCCAGATCTTGCGCCCGGTGATGCGCCAGCCGCGGCCGTCCGGCACCGCGCGCGTCGAGAGCGCCGCCGCGTCCGAGCCGGCGCCGGGCTCCGACAGGCCGAAGCACATGGAAGCTTCGCCCGCCATCATCGGCGCCAGGATGCGCTCGCGCGCCTCGGGCGTCACCTGTTCCAGGAGCCGGCTGGGGCCGAAGGCCCAGTGGCTGATGACATAGAGCATCAGCCAGTTCTGCGGTCCGCACAGCCGGAACAGCTCCTCCCACCCGACGTAGTAGGCGAGGTGGCCGAAGCCGCCGCCGCCGAGCGCTTCCGGCACGCACATGCCGAAATAGCCGGCCTTCGCCGCCGCGCGCCTGACCTCGCCGATCAGCGCGATCAACCGGTCGGAGAAGCGCCCGTCCTCGCGATAGAGGCGCCGCGGGTCCTCGAAGAAGCTGCGATGGGCTTCATGACGCGGTAGAATCTCGGCGCGGGCGAAGGCGACGAGGCCGTCGCGCAAGGCGCGGATATCCTCGGGCAGCTCGAAGGCGATGGCGGCCACGGCGTTCCTCTCAGGCCGCCAGGGCCGGCGGGTGCTGCCTGGTCCAATCGGTGGCGTCCTCGTAGGCCGCGCCGGCGCGATAGACCATGGCTTCGGCGAAGGGATGGCCGATGAGCTGGATCGACAGCGGCAGGCCCGAACCGGAGAAGCCGGCCGGGATCACCAGCGCCGGCTGTCCGGTGACGTTGAAGGGCATGCGCGCCTGCCGCCAATAGGTGCTGAGCAAGGCCTCCGCATCGTCGATGCGGCAGGCCGGGTCCATGCTTGAGGCGGTGACGGCGACATCGATGTCGCGGAAGGCCGCCGCAGCGGCGTCGCGAAGCTGCAATCGCCAGCGCGTCGCCTGGATGAAATCGGCGGCGCCGATCGCCGCCCCGGCCAGCAGGCGTTCGCGCGCGCGGGCGCCATAGTCCTGCGGTCGTTCCTTCAGCCAGCGCGCGTGCACCGCATAGGCCTCGGCCGCCAGCATGATCTGGCCGCAGGCGCTGAAATCCTGCAACGGCGGCAGTCTTATCTCGCGAATCTCGGCACCCAGCTCGGCGAACAGCTTCACGGCCGCTTCCAGCGCGGCGATCTGCTCGGGGTCGGCGCTGACATCGCCGTTGTAGAAATGGCGGATCACGCCGATGCGCAGGCCTTTGACGCCGCGGCCGAGGTCGGCCGAATAGTCCGCCACCGGCTCGTCGGCGCTGGCCGGATCGCCGGGATCGTGGCCGGCGAGGATCTGCAGCAGCAGCGCATTGTCTCTGACGGTGCGGGTCATCGGCCCGATATGGTCCATGGAAAAGGCGAGCGGCGCGACGCCGCGGCGGCTGACCCGCCCGTAGGTCGCCTTCATGCCGGTGATGCCGCAGAGCGAGGCGGGGTTGCGGATCGAACCGCCGGTGTCGGTGCCGAGCGCCGCCGGAAAGAAGCCGGCGGCGAGGCCGGCGCCGCTGCCGCTCGACGAACCGCCGGTGAAATGCGCCGGGTTCCAGGGATTGCGCGCCGGCGGCCAGGGCAGGTCGAACGAGGGGCCGCCGATGGCGAATTCATGCGTCGACAATTTGCCGAGCGGCACGCCGCCGGCGGCCAGCAGGCGCGCGGTGACCGGCGCATCCGACGCTGCGATATTGTCGGCCAGTATTTTGGAATGTGCTGTCGTGGCGACGCCGGCGACGTCGATGATGTCCTTGAGCGCGAAGGGCACGCCGTGCAGCGGCCCGCGCCAGCGTCCGGCGGCGATCTCGCCTTCGGCCATCTTCGCGGCGGCAAGTGCCGTCTCCGGCGTGACCTTGATGAAGGCATTGAAACGGGAATCATAGCGCTCGATCCGCTCGAGCAGCGCCCTGGTGTATTCGACCGGCGACAGTTTGCGCGCGCGGATCAGCGCGGCGGCTTCGACGATGGTAAGATAGGCAAGCTCGCTCATTGGCTGTCATCCTTGGCGCGGAAGATGTGCGCGGGCTCGGCCGAGAGGGGCAGGTCGCGCGGCATGCGCTGCAAGTGTCGCCGCATGCCTTCGGTGGCGCGCTGCAACTGCGCCAGGTGCTCGTCGGTCAACCGTTCCAGTCCGAGTTCGTTCGCCGTCCGGCGCCAATCCTCGCTCATGGTATGCCTCCGCTCTTGCTGGCCGCTCGTTCCGGTGGAACACTAGGTGAGAGCGTAACGTGGCCGGCTACGGCCGTCGAGGCGGGATCACATGCCAGCATTGACCGGTTACGACGAAACCTTGCCGATTTCGCTGCTGACCGGTTTTCTCGGCAGCGGCAAGACCACCTT
The DNA here is from genome assembly GCA_035523835.1 of Candidatus Sulfotelmatobacter sp. Lineage (GTDB taxonomy): Bacteria > Pseudomonadota > Alphaproteobacteria > Ferrovibrionales > Ferrovibrionaceae > DASQHM01. Next base: position 18,018 of record DATKQA010000131.1, on the reverse strand, counting down.
TCTCCGCCGCGTCCTGGAAACCGCGGCTTGCGCCGATACCGCGGTGGTCATCAACGAGATCGGCGCGATCGGCCTCGATCACTATCTGGTGGAAACCGTCGATGGTCCGGTCCTCGAATTGCCGGGCGGCTGCCTCTGCTGCGCCGTGCGCGAAGACCTGGCGGCGACCCTGCGCGGGCTGTTGACGCGTCGCGACCAGGGCAGCGGGCCGAAGTTTCGACGCGTGGTGATCGAGACGACCGGGCTCGCCGATCCGGCGCCGATCCTTTTCACCCTCGGCGCCGACGCCATGCTCGATACGCGGTTGAGGCTCGACCGCGTCGTCACCACCGTCGATGCGACGACGGGGGCCGGCACGCTCGCACGTTTCGGCGAGGCAGCCCGCCAGGTGGCCATGGCCGACCGCCTGCTGGTGACCAAGACCGACCTCGCGCCCTTCACCGGCGCTTTGCGGGATGGGCTGTGGCGGCTCAATCCGGCGGTGCAGCCGCTGCTTGCGGCGGACCTGACCGATGCCGGCGCGCTTTTGTTCGGCGGCGAGACAAGCTTGCGTCCGCGGTCCTGGCCTGCGCCGCCGGAGGGCGCGCATACGCACGGGGTGAGGACGGAGGCTATCGTGCTGGCGCACGATCCATCGCGGCTCGACTTCGCCCTGGCGCTCGGCGGCCTCGCCCGCCGGCGCGGTGAGGATCTGCTGCGGGTGAAGGGCCTGATCCGCTTCAGCGACAGCCCGGGCAAGGTGGCCTTCGTCCAGGGCGCGCAGCACGCGCTCTATCCGCCGACCTGGCTCGCCGATTGGCCCGACGCCGACCGGCGGAACCGCCTGGTCTTCGTGGTGCAGGATATGCCGCTTGAAACGCTGCTGGATTGCTTTGCCTTTGCTGCGGCAGCACCGCATCGGCCGCGCGCCGAGACAGCAAAACACGATCATGGGGAGGCCGCGACATGTTCGATCTGATCATCACCGGCGGTACCGCCGTGCTGCCGTCGGGACCCGCGGCCGCCGACATTGCCGTCGCCGACGGCCGTATCGCGGCGCTCGCCGCAACCGGCGGCCTTGCGGCCACCGGCGCCCGGCGCACCGTCGATGCCGCCGGGCAGTTGGTGATTCCGGGCGGCATCGACCCGCACATCCACTGCTCCTGGCCGATTCCGGTGCCCGGCCAGACGGAGCCGCAATTGAGCGGCCCGCCGGAACAAGTGAGCCGCGCCGCGCTGCACGGCGGCACGACGACGTTGCTCGATTTCGCGCAGTGCCAGGCCGGCGAGCATATTGCGGGCGCCATCGAGCGTCGCATGAAGGAATGGGCCGGCGCCTGCTACTGCGATTTCGGCTTCCACATCATGCTGCAGGGCAAGATACCGCACGAGCTGCTGGGCGAGCTCAAGGAGGCCATGGCGGACGGGCACGCCAGCGTGAAGATTTTCACCACCGACATCACGCCGAGCCGACGCGGCCGCATGATCCAGTTCGGCGACATCTGGGAAATCCTGAAGGTGACCGCGGCCGCCGGCGGCATCGCCGTCATCCACGCCGAGGACAATGACATCGTCATGCACATGTACGAGAAGCTGTTCCGCGAGGAGCGTACCGGCTTCGAGAACATGGCCGAGGTGCACAACACGCTGTCGGAGGACCTGGCCTTCAACCGCGTGATCCGGCTCGCGTCCAACATTCCCGGCGCCGCGCTCTATATGATGCATACTTCGGCGGCGACCGGCGTTCGCGCGATCGAAGCGGCGCGGACCCAGGGCGTGCCGATCTACGGCGAGACCCTGCATCAATACCTGCTCTACAGCGCCGAGGACTACAAGAAGCCGAACGGGCAGATCTACCACACCTATCCGTCGCTGAAGTTCAAGGCCGATCACGACGCGCTCTGGGCGGCCACCAGGGGCGGCGCCATCCAGGTGGTAGCGACCGACGAGATCTGCTGCCCGCTGAAGGTCAAGACCCAGGGCCGCCGCATCGACGACACGACCGGCGGCAACGCCGGCGTGGAGCCGCGGCTGTCGTTGATCTATACCGAGACGGTGGAAAAGCGCGGCTACAGCCTCGGCGAATTCGTCGGTCTGGTCTCGACCAGCGCGGCCAAAATCCACGGTCTCTATCCGCGCAAGGGTGCGTTGGCGGTCGGCTCGGACGCCGACATCGTGCTGCTCGACACGCGCCGGCGGCGCGTGCTCAAGGCCAGCGAGCTGCACGAGGCCGATTATTCGCCCTGGGAGGGCCGCGACCTTGCCGCCTGGCCGTCGATGACCATCTTGCGCGGCAAGATCATGGTGGAGAACGGCACGTTCCACGGCGCGCTGGCCGATGGCACGTTCCTGAAGCGCAAAGTGGCGGACGAGATCCGCAGCCGCCCGGCAGTGTGACGGCGCGGCGCGACGGCAGAGACAGGAGTTGGGCATGCACCTTTTCAAGCAACATGCGGTTGCCGACGCCGCCGCCGCCGCCGCGAAAATACCCATCATCGACTTCGGCCCCTATTTCGCCGGCAAGCCGGATGCGCTGACCCGGCTCGCCGATCAGGTAAGGGAAGCCTGCGAGAACATCGGTTTCTTCTACATCAGCCGTCACGGCGTCTCAGAGACCCTGGTCGAGCGCGCCTTCGCCGCCTCGCGACGCTTCCACGCGCTGCCCCTGGCGCGGAAGCTGGCGCTCAAGCTGAACGAAAACAATATCGGCTACCTGCCGATCAACGCCTCGGTGCAGGGCGCTTCAACCGTGCACAAGGCGACCAAGCCGAACCAGAACGAAAGTTTCTTCACCAGCCACGACCGCGGCCCCGACCATCCCGACGTGGTTGCCGGCAAGCCGTTGCGCGGCCGCAACCAATGGCCGGAGGGGGTGCCCGGCTTCCGCGAGGACACCATCGCCTATATGAAGGCGATGGAGGCGCTCTGCACGCGCATGCTGCCCGCCTTCGCCGTTGCCTTGGGCCTGCCGGCGGATCACTTCGCGCCCTATTTCGCCAACGAGGCGCATATCACGCTCCGCATGCTGCACTACCCGCCGCAGGAGGCGGTCGAGGACAATCTCTTCGGCCAGGCGCCGCACACCGACAACAGCTTCATGACCGTGCTGGCGCGGACCGAGGTGCCGGGCTTGGCGGTGCGGCTCACGTCCGGCGAATGGTTCGCGCCGCCGCTCGTCCCCGGCACCTTCCTGGTCAATCTCGGCAATATGATGCGGCGCTGGTCGAACGACCGCTTCCTGTCGACGCCGCACGGCGTGTTGAACGAATCCGGCGTCGACCGCTATTCCATCGCCTATTTCCACAGCCCCAACCCGGATTCGGTGATCGAATGCCTGCCGACCTGCGCCGGGCCGGACAATCCGGCGAAATACCCGCCGGCCGTCTACCGCGACCTGGTGCTGGCGTTCTATCGCGCCAACTACTTCCACCAGAAGGGCCACCAGTCGGAAGCGATGCAGCAGGCGGGCGGCACTCCGGCCGCCGCCTACTGAGGCGCCATCGGATTTAGTGCGTCGCCTGCCGCGCCAGGCCGGCGACGGCGAGCGCCTTCTGCTTGGCGCCGTCGAGATCGTAGTGCTTGCGGGTGACGATGCGCTGGGCATAGAGGCCGCCGCCGGCCTGGATATTGGTGACGAACTTCCAGCCGCCATAGGCATCCGCCGTCAGGTCGCGGATGGCGTGGAACAGGCGCAACCGATAGTCGCCGTCGATCCCCTCGGCCCCGGCCATGTACTTGCGGACCAGCGGGCCGATCTCGTTGTTTTCCAGGTCGGCGATGGCCGGGGCGGTCAGCACCGAGCCGCCGGCGATGTCGTGCAGGTGGCGGACCATCAGGTTGTAGTTCGCGGCGCCGTGATATTTGCCGGCGTTGGTGAACAGCTCGTCCGGATAGGCGGTGCCGTCGGGGCCGAAGCCGCAATTGCTGATCGCCGCCTCCAGGGTCGCGCGCACCAAGGTGGCATGGATGATCATCTCCGAGATTTTCTCGCGGATATGGCCTTCGCGCGCCAGACCGTTGGCCTCGGCGATGAGCTGGGCGAAGCCGACGAGCTGATCGGCTTCGTCGGCCAGGAACGACAGGCTGCCGAGCCGCTCCCAAAGACCGAGCGAATGGGCGAAGACCGCCGCGTGCTGCACCTCGCCGCCGAGAAAGATGCGCTCTTCCGGCACGAACACGTCGTCGAAGATGACGAAGCCTTCCGGGCAATTGTTCTGGGCCGAGATCGGGAAGTCGCGGGTGTCCTGGTGCCGCGGCGCGTAGCTGGTGTTGAGAACCTTCACGCCGGGCGCGTTCACCGGCACGGCGCAGGCGATGGCATAGGCCTCCTCGCCGGGCTTCATCGCCTTGGTCGGGATGACCATCAGTTCATGGCCGAGCGCGGCGCCGGAAATATGCAGCTTGGCGCCGCGGATCACCACGCCGCCGGCCTTGCGTTCGACGACGCGGGTGTAGGAATCCGGGTCCTTCTGCTTGCCCGGCGCCAGGCTGCGGTCGCCCTTGGCGTCGGTGATGCATTCGGTCACGCGCAGATCGCGGCCCTGCACGTAGTCGACGAAGCTGCCGACGCGCTCGGCATAGCGCTTGTCGCCCATGCGGCCGGCGGCGGTCTTCAAGGTCATGATCGACTGGTAGGTCACGTGCGCCACCAGGTCGGCCTCGTGCAGCAGCGGCAGGCGCGCCTTGAGGTCGGCGGCCGAACGGGCGATGCCCATCAGCGGGCTTTGTCCGCCCGGCGAATGCAGGCGGTCGTAGCAGCGCGCGACGGCGCCGACGGCGGAGCCGAGGATCGGATGGCGCGGCAGGTCCTCCACCCGTTCGCCCTCGAAAAAGATGCTGCGGCCATCGTCGAGCGAGGCCAGATATTCCGCACCCGTCATCATCGCGCGGTTCCTCCCGAACGTCTGTTTCCTAACCGCGCGTAGAATAGAGGAGGCCGGCAGAAGTGGCTAGCCGGTCTCCATCTGGTCGCCTTCGCTCCGGCCGCCCGCGGCCACGGCCTGTTCGAGAACGCGGGCCACATGAACCGCTGTCCGGCCGGTGCCGTCGTGGATCTGGTGCCGGCAACTGGTGCCGTCGGCCACTAGCACCGTGTCGGGCGTCGCCGCGCGCACTGCCGGCAGGAGGGAAATCTCCGCCATCTTCATCGAGACGTCGTGGTGCGCCGCCTCGTAGCCGAAGGCGCCCGCCATGCCGCAGCAGCTCGATTCGACGACCTTGACCTCGAGCTTGGGCACGAGACGCAGCACGGTCGCGACGGCACCCATCGCGGCGAAGGCCTTTTGGTGGCAGTGGCCGTGCACCAGAGCGGTACGTATCGAGAGTGGTGCGAACGCCGGCGCGAAACGCCCGCTTTCCGCCTCCTCCGCCACGAAGGTCTCGAACATCGCGGCATTTGCCGCCAGCGCCTCCGCTTCGGCGCCCGGCAGCAGCGCCAGGAATTCGTCCTGCAAGGTGAAGAGGCACGAGGGCTCCAGGCCGACGACCTTGACGCCGCGCGCGACATAGGGCTTGAGCGCGGCAAGCAGGCGCGCCGCTTCGGCCCGCGCCTCATCGACCAGCCCCTCGGCCAGGTACGTGCGTCCGCAGCAAAGCGAGCGGCCGCCCTCCGGCGCCGCCGGCACCACCACGTCATAGCCGGCGCGGGTGAGCACGGCGAGCGCTGCCCGGGCATTCTCCGGCTCGAAATAACGGGTAAAGGTGTCGACGAACAGCGCCACGGCGCGTCCGTTGCCGCACGTATCGGCCTTGGCGTTCGCGGCAATCGCCTCGGTGTCGCGGAACCAGTCGCGGCGCCAGGCGGGCAGGCTGCGCCGCCGGCTCAAGCCGAACCAGCTTTCGCCGAGCGCCGCCAGCGCCGGCACGCGGTTGCGCAGGTTCAGCGCCGGCGCGAGCGCCGCGGCATAGGGCGCGTAGCGCGGCAGATGGGCGATCAGCCGCTCGCCGAGGCTGAGTCCATGACGCCGATTCCAGGCATGGCGGAATTCGATCTTCATGCGCGCCATGTCGACGCCGGTCGGGCACTCGCGCTTGCAGCCCTTGCAGCCGACGCAGAGATCCATGGTGTCGTGCATGGCGTCGGCGAGCAGCGCCTCCGGGCCGAGCTGGCCGCTGAGCGCGAGCCGCAGCGTATTGGCCCGGCCGCGCGTCAGATGCATCTCATCGCCGGTGGCGCGATAGGACGGACACATCACCTCGGCATCGGCCTTGCGGCATTCGCCGTTGTTGTTGCACATCTCGACCGCCCCGGCGAAGCCGCCCCAGGCCGACCAGTCGAGCGCCGTTTCGATCGGCGCGGTCCGATAGCCCGGCGGAAAGCGCATCAGGCTGCGGTCGTCCATTTTCGGCGGGCGGACGATCTTGCCGGGATTGAACAGGCCGTCGGGATCGAAACTGTCCTTCACGTTCTCGAAGGCGCGGACGATGGCGCTGCCGAACATCGGCTCGTGGAATTCCGAACGCACCAGCCCGTCGCCGTGTTCGCCGGAATGCGAGCCCTTGTATTCCCGCACCATGGCGAAGGCTTCTTCGGCGATGGCGCGCATGGTTGCGGCGCCGCCCGGGTCCTTGAGATTGATGATCGGGCGGACATGCAGGGTGCCGACCGAGGCATGGGCATACCAGGTGCCCTTGGTGCCGTATTTGTGGAAAATCCGGGTCAGGCGGTCGGTATATTCCGCCAGGTCCTCGAGCGGCACGGCGCAGTCCTCGATGAAGGAGACGGGTTTTCCGTCGCCCTTCATCGACATCATGATATTGAGGCCCTGCTTGCGAACCTCCCAGATGGCGCTCTGGAACGCGGGGTCGATCGCCTCGACCACGCTGCCGGGGAAGCCCAGATCGCCCATCAGCTCGACAAGCCGGGCCAGCTTGCGCCGCTGCACGCCGGCGTCGTCGCCGGAAAATTCCACCAGCAGCACGGCGTCGGGCTCGCCGCGCACGAAGCGGTCGACGGTCGGGCGGAAGATGGCGATGTCGCGCGCCAGCTCGATCATGGTGCGGTCGACCAGCTCGACCGCCGAGGGATCCAGCCCGACGATGTGCTTCACCGCCGCCATCGCCTGATAGAAGGTCGGGAAGTGGCAGATGCCGAGCGTCCTGGCCGGCGGAACGGGCGAGAGGTCGAGCTCCAGGCCGGTGAAGAAGCCGAGCGTGCCTTCCGAGCCGACCAGCAGCTTGGCCATGTTATGGCCGGCTTGGTTCCGCCCGAGGCCATAGACCTCGTGCGGCCGGATCATGTCGATATTGTAGCCGCCGACGCGCCGCAGCAGCTTCGGCCAGCGGTCCGAGGCCAGTTCGCCGGCGATCCCGGCGGCGATGCCGCGCATCGTGCCGACCAGATCGCGATAGCGCTCCGGCCCGTCGAGTGCGCCGAGATCCTCCGGCACTTCGCCGAAGCTCGCCCTGGTGCCGTCGGACAGTACGCAATCGATGGCGCGCACATTGTGCACCATGTTGCCGTAGCGGATGGAGCGCGAGCCGCAGGAATTGTTGCCGGCCATGCCGCCGAGCGTGGCGCGGCTGCCGGTGGAAATGTCGCAGGGAAAGAAAAGTCCGGTGCCCCTGAGCCGCTTGTTCAGCCCGTCGAGCGTCAGGCCGGGTTCGACGCGGACACGGCGGTTCTCGGTATCGAGCGACAGCACGCCGCGCAGGTATTTCGACGTATCCACCACCAGGGCGCGGCCGACCGTCTGGCCGCATTGCGACGAGCCGCCGCCGCGCGGCAGCACCGGCACGCCTTCCTCGCGGGCGATGGCGATCGCCGTCTCGATATCGGCGGCGCGCTTCGGCAGCAGAACGCCGATCGGCTCGATCTGGTAGATCGAAGCATCGGTCGAATAGCGGCCGCGGCTGAAGGCGTCGAACAGGACGTCGCCCTCGCAGGCGCGGCGAAGCCGGGCGGCCAGATTCGAATCGCCCGGTTTGACTGCGGCCGCCCGCGGCGGAAATTTCGCGCGGCCATAGACCGAGCCGAGCGCGCCGGCGGACGCGCTCACGGGCTGTCGCCCGCCGCCTGGGCCGACAAGGCGTAGCTCTTGTTGTCGAGGTGCAGGCGCATGATGCCGGCGAGCCGCTCGCCGTCGCGCGCTTGCAGCGCCCGCAGCATCGTCTCGTGCTCGGCCACCGCCTCGTCCCAGCGAGCCTGGTCGAGATTGGCGGCATAACGGGCGCGGCGGATGCGCCCCGACAGGTTGTCATAGGTCTGCTTCAGCACCGCGTTGCCCGAGGCGGCGACGATGGCCTGATGGATCGCCTGGTTGGCCTTGAAATAGGCCATGAGATCGCGGCGGGCATGGTGCGCCAGCATCTGGAAGTGGCAGGCGCGGATTTCGCCGAGTTCGTCGGCGGTCAGCCGCTCGCAGGCAAGCTGTCCGGCCAGCGCCTCCAGCGCGCCGATCACCTTGAGCGTCTCCGCCACCGCCTCGGGCGTCAGGCGGACGACGCGCGCACCGCGGTTCGGCAAGAGTTCGATCAGCCCTTCGGCCGCCAGCGCCTTGAGCGCTTCGCGAAGCGGCGTGCGCGAGACGGCGAAACGTTCGCACAGCAGCCGTTCCGGTACTCGCGCTCCGCCGGCCAATTCGCCCTCGACGATCAGATCGCGCAACTGCTCCAGGAGCTGTTCATGAATGACCCGGCGTGGCCGGGCGGGCCGCCGGCCGACGGGAGGCAGTGCCGTGGAAAGGTTGTTCATCGGGCTACGGTATGAAATTGCATGCAATTGTCAATATTGTCGAATTATCTCTGGAAACTCTCGAAATACCTATGCTAAAAGTGCATGCAATTAATGGCGGAGGATAGCGATGAATGCCCCGCGCAATGCCGTGGGCCGGCGCGCCGGCCGGCACTTCCTGCAGATACCGGGGCCGACCAACGTGCCGGATCGCGTGCTGCGGGCGATGGATCAGCCGACGCTCGATCACCGCGGTCCCGCGTTCGTCGACCTCTACCGCGACTGCGCGGCCGGGCTGCAGCAGGTGTTCCGCACCAAAGGGCGCGTGGTGATCTATCCCGCCTCGGGCACCGGCGCCTGGGAGGCGGCGCTGGTCAATACACTCTCGCCGGGCGAGCGCGTGGTGATGTTCGAGACCGGCCAGTTCGCGACGCTCTGGCAGGAGATGGCGAAGCGCATCGGCCTCGATGTCGATCTGATTGCGGGAGACTGGCGCCATGTCGCCGATGTCGGCGCGCTGACGCGCCGGTTGACGGAAGACAGGGCGCAGCGCATCAAGGCGGTCTGCGTCGTGCACAACGAAACCTCGACGGGGGTGGTCTCGCCGGTCGCCGCCATCCGCGAAGCGCTGGACGATGCCCGCCATCCGGCGCTGCTGTTGGTCGATACCATCTCTTCGCTCGGCTCGATCGACTACCGCCATGACGAATGGGGCGTCGATGTGACGGTGGCCGGATCGCAGAAGGGGCTGATGCTGCCGCCTGGCCTGTCCTTCAACGCGGTCAGCGACAAGGCGCTTGCGGCGCACCGCCAGGCAAGGCTGCAACGCTCCTACTGGGACTGGAGCGCCATGGTCGGCGCCAACGAGCGCGGCTATTTCCCCTTCACGCCGGCGACCAACCTGCTCTATGGGCTGCGCGAGGCGACGCATATGCTGCAGGAGGAGGGCCTCGCCGCCGTGTTCGCCCGCCACGCCCGCCACGGCGCCGCGACGCGCGCCGCGGTGACCGCCTGGGGACTGGAGATTCTCTGCGCCGACCCGACCGCCTATTCGAATTCGCTGACCGCCGTGCTGGTGCCGGAAGGCCATGATGCCGACGTGTTGCGCCAACGCATCCTGGAAGCCTTCGACATGTCGCTGGGTGCCGGCCTCGGCAAGCTGGCGCGCAAGGTCTTTCGCATCGGCCATCTCGGCGACTTCAACGACCTGACGCTTTGCGGCACGCTGGCCGGTGTCGAGATGGGCCTGGAAATTGCCGGCGTCCCGCATGTGAAAGGAGGTATCCAGGCAGCCTTGCGGCATCTCGAGCGGGCCGCCAAAGATTAAATTTTATGCATCTTTTCCAACGTCGGTCGTCGGCCCGACAGTTGCACTGCCGGCTTGCCACCCCAGCAGGGGTAGACGATACTCGCGCCACAAGAAAAGCCATTGGGAGGTTTCAATGATCAAGTCCTCTGCCCCGATCGGGCGTCGTACTCTCATCAAAGCCGGCGTCGTGCTGGGTGCCAGCCAGGTGCTGGGCGCGCCCTTCATCATCAAGGCACGCGGCGAAACGCCGATCAAGATCGGCATGATCGACCCGCTGACGGGCAGTCTGTCGGCGCTGGCCCAGAGCGAAGTCGTGGGGGCCAAGTACACGGTCGACCTGCTCAACAAGAAGAACGGCATCATGGGACGCCAGGTAGAGTTGCTGGTCGAGGATTCGGCCAATGACGTCGGCACCGGCGTGCAGAAGGCGCGCAAGCTGATCGACCGCGACAAGGTGGATGTGATCTTCGGCGACGTGAATTCCGGCATCGCCTACGCGATATCGCAGGTGACTGCAGAAAAGAAAGTGTTCCACATCGTGCCGGGCGGCCACACCGACCCGATCACCGGCAAAGACTGCAAGTGGAACGTCTTCCGCATCTGCAACACCACCTCGATGGACGCGGCGGCGATCACCCCCGAACTGGTCAAGCGGTTCGGCAAGAAGTGGTTCTTCATCACGCCCGACTATGCCTATGGCCACACGCTGCAGGATGCCTTCGTCAAGAACCTGAAGAAGGCCGGCGGTACCTACGAGGGCGACATGCTGCCGATCGCCACCACGGAATTCTCGCCGACCTTGATCAAGGCCAAGGCCTTCAAGCCCAACGTGTTGCTGAACAACATGGGTGGCCTGGCGCAGATCGACTGCATGAAACAGTTCACCCAGTTCGGCATGGACAAGGAGATGGCGCTCGGCGGCGCGCTATTCGAGATCGAGAGCGTCAAATCGGTGCCCAAGGAGGCGCAGGCCGGCTGGTGGGACATGGAATGGTGGTGGAACCAGCCGAACGTGCCGGAAGTGGTTTCCTTCGTCGCCGATTTCCGCAAGGCGATGAAGCTGACGCCGAGCGCCCGTCACTGGTTCGGCTATGTGGCGGTGCAGAGCGTGCGGCTCGCGGCCGAAAAGGCGAAATCGGTCGATGGACCGAAGATGGCAATGGCGCTCGAGGATATGGAACTGCCGCCAGACGTGGCGCTGCAGCCGGGCAAGATCCGCTATCGTGCCGGCGATCACGAGTTGATGCCGAATATCTTCGTCGGCCAGGTGCATCCGCCGACCGACAACCCGGACAATATTTTCACGGTCGCCAAGTTGGTGCCGGGCGAGGAGGCCGCGGGCACGGTGGAGGATACCGGCTGCAAGATGGTCCATCCGGCCTGAAGTTGACGTAAGGCCTGCCGTCCCTGTCTTGTGATCGCGAGCCCAGGACAGGGGCGGCAGTGTGCGTGCGAAGCAACTACCAGCCGAGGGCGTCCATGCTGCAAGTCGTGCTCTACAACGTCACCAATGGCTTGATCATTGGCATCTTCTACGTGCTGATGGCGCTCGGTCTGTCGTTGATCCTCAACCTCAGCAGCGTCATCAATTTCGCGCATGGGAATTTCCTCGCCATCGGCGGCTACCTGGCCTACGAACTGGAACCGACGATCGGCTATTGGGGCGCGCTGCTGCTGTCACCGCTGCTGACGGCGCTGATCGGTCTCATTGTCGAGCGATTGATGATCCGCCGGGTCTACAACCGCGATCCCGTCTACAGCCTGCTGCTCACCTTCGGTCTCGCCTTCGTCCTGCAGGACGGGGCGCGCTACATCTGGGGGCCGAACGGCCTGCCGATGGGCATGCCGGGCCTGCTGTCGCTGCCGCTCAGCGCGACCTTGTTCTTCATTACCTGGTATCGCGTCTTCATGGTGGCGATCGTCGTCATCGCCATCATCGGCTTGTTCGCGTTCATGCGCTATACCCGGGTCGGTTTGCGCATCCGCGCCGGCACGCTCGATCTCGACACCGTGGCCGCGCTTGGCGTCAACGTCGGGCGGCTGCGCACCTTCAATTTTGCCGTCGGCTCGCTGCTGGCAGGCCTCGGCGGCGTGCTGGCGGCTGGCCAAATCGGCCTCAATCCCAACATGGGCGATGATCTCCTGATGCCGAGCTTCATCGCCATCATCGTCGGCGGCGTCGGCAGCCTGACCGGCACGCTGTTCGGCGGGCTGCTGATCGGCGTCGCGGCGGCCTTGACCGGCGCGATCTACCCGGCCGCCAGCGAGGCGGTGATCTACGTCATCATGGCCGTCGTGCTGCTGATCCGGCCGCGCGGCCTGATGGGCGAGGAGGGCATGCTGTCATGACGACGGCCGTGCTTACCGACGCCCGCCACCGCCTGACCCAGCGCCCCTGGCTCTCCCTTGTCGCCGTCTGGCTGCTGCTGATCGCGGTGCCGTTGTGGTTGCCGCTGGTCGGTGGCTATACCGCGCTGGCGGGGCGTGTCCTGGTGTTCGGCCTGGCGGCCATGGGTCTCAACATGCTGCTCGGCTTCACCGGCGTCATGAGCTTCGGCCACGCTGCTTATTTCGGCCTCGGCGCCTACGGCGCCGGCCTGACCTTGAAGTTCCTCGCGGCCTCGACGCCGCTGGCGATCCTGCTCGGCACGCTCCTCGGCGGCTTGGCCGGCATGCTTTTCGGCCTGCTCATCGTGCGCCGTCGCGGCGTCTATTTCGCCATGGTGACGATCGCGTTCGGTCAGGTCTGCTACTATATCGCCTATAGCTGGAACGATTTCACCGGCGGTTTCGACGGCCTGCGCGGCTTCCATCGCGAGGCGATAGACCTCGGCTTGGTCAATCTCGATATCGTCGATGGCGGAACCACCTTCTATTACTTCCTGCTGGCGGTATTTGCCGCAGCCGTCGGGCTGATGGGTCTCATGCTGCGCTCGCCCTTCGGCCATACCCTCCTGGCCATTCGTGAGAACGAGCGGCGAGCTCGCTTTCTCGGTATCCCCGTCGAGCGGCAGATCTGGCTGTCCTTCACGATCTCCTGCTTCTTCACCGCGCTCGCCGGCTCGCTCTATGCGCTGCTCAACAATTTTGCCGATCCGATGGGCCTGCACTACTCGCTGTCGGGCGAAATCGTGATCATGGCGGTGATGGGCGGAATGCGCGTCTTCTGGGGTCCCCTGGTCGGTGCGGCGGTGTTCGTCGTTCTGCAGGACTATATCTCGTCGATGACGGTGAACTGGATGTCGTTCATCGGCGCCATCTTCATTCTCGTCGTGCTGTTCTTTCCGCGCGGATTGCTCGGGATGCTGCAGCGGAAAGGGGCGGCCTGATCATGCTGGAGGTTCGCCGCGTAACTAAAAAGTTCGGCAGTCTCGTCGCGGTACAGGACGTATCGCTGGCTGTGGCGGCGGGCGAACTGCGCGCCATCATCGGCCCGAACGGCGCCGGCAAGACCACGTTCTTCAACATGATCAGCGGCTTTTTTCCGCCGACCGAAGGCGCGATCATTTTCGACGGCCAGGATGTCACCCGCCTGCCGGCGCATCGCCGGGTCGCGCTCGGCATGGCGCGCACCTTCCAGATCACCGAGATTTTCCCTGAACTGACGGTGCACGAAAACGTGCGCGGCGCGGTCGAGGTCGCTGCCGGCCAATCCCTGCATTTCTGGCGCAGCAAGTCGGATCTGGCGGAGGTGGAAAGAACCGTCGGGGACCTGCTGACGCAGGTCGGCCTGGCCGACAAGTCGCGCCGGCTGGTCGGCGAGTTGGCGCACGGCGACCAGCGTGCGACGGAAATCGCCATGGCGCTGGCGCTCAGGCCGCGGCTCCTGCTGCTCGACGAGCCGACGGCGGGCATGGGCGATCAGGAAACCTTCGAGATCACCGGCCTGATCCGCCGGCTGCACCGCGACAGCAAGTACACGATCGTGCTCATCGAGCACGACATGCGGGTTGTGTTCAATCTCGCCGATCGCATCACCGTGCTGGACCAGGGCCGGCTGCTGGCCGACGGCACGCCGAAGGAGATCGCCGCGTCCGAGGCGGTGCAGGCCGCCTATCTGGGAGAGGCCGCATGAAGGTGCTGGAGGCGGAAGGGTTGCACACCTTCTACGGCAAGAGCCATATCTTGCACGGCGTCGGCCTCGAAGTGCAGGAAGGGGAAATCGTCACGCTGCTGGGGCGCAACGGCGCCGGCAAGACCACCACGCTCCGCAGCATCATGGGCCTGACGCCGGCGCGCGAGGGCAGGGTCACGATTTTCGGCCAGGAGACCACGCGGCTGCCGACCTATCGCATCGCCGAGCTCGGCGTCGGCTATTTGCCGGAGGGGCGCAAGATTTTCGCCAATCTCTCGGTCGAGGAAAACCTGCGCGTGCCCCTGGTGCGCCAGGGTCCCTGGACCATCGATCGCGTCTACCAGATCTTTCCCCGGCTGGCGGAGCGGCGCAACAATCGCGGCCGGCAGCTTTCCGGCGGCGAGCAGGAGATGCTGTCGATCGCCCGGGCGCTGCTGCTCAATCCCAAGCTGCTGCTGCTCGACGAGCCGAGCCAGGGGCTCGCGCCGCTGATCGTCAAGGAGGTCTTCCGCACCATCGCCTCGATGCGCGGCGAGGGGATTTCCGTGCTGCTGGTCGAGCAGAACGTCCGCGTCAGCCTGGCCATTGCCGACCGGGCCTATGTGCTGAACGACGGCGAAGTCATCTATAACGGCACGGCTGCCGATCTCGCCAGAGATGAGGATCGGGTGCGCGCCATGGCCGGCGCCAGCGCGGCGGAATGGACCCTGGCTTGACGGCCGTGCCGGCGGCTTGCTGAAAACGCGCACGCGGCCGTAAGCTGCGGCTCTCGCTGCGAGGCAAGCGCATGGTCGATCCGGTTCGCCGTCGCCTCATCCAGGGCAGTGCCGCCGCGGCGCTGGCAGTACTCGGCGGCATGCCGCGCCCCGCCGCCGCGGCCGACCCGGCGTCGGCCAAGCTCAGCGATATCGACCACATCATCATCCTGATGAAGGAGAACCGCTCGTTCGATCACTATTTCGGCTCGCTTGCCGGCGTGCGCGGCTTCGACGACGCGACCGCGCTCTCGCTCGCCGGCGGCCGCTCGGTGTTCCACCAGCCGGACGAGATGCACCGTGACGGTTATATCCTGCCTTTCCGGCTCGACACCAGGCGCACCAATGCACAGCGCCTGCACGATCTGAACCACGACTGGGGGCCGCAGCATGCCGCTTGGAACAACGGCGCCATGGACAACTGGATTGCAGCCCATCGCGCGGCGGATGGCGCGAGCGGGCCGCTGACGATGGGCTATCATACGCGCGAGGATCTGCCGTTCTATTACGCGCTCGCCGACGCTTTCACCATCTGCGACGGCTATCACTGCTCCCAGCTCGGCCCGACGCATCCGAACCGCTATTTTTTGATGACCGCGACCATCGATCCCGAGGGCAGATACGGCGGCCCGGCGCTCGACAACAGGGGCCAGCACTATCGCTGGGAGACCTATCCCGAGCGGCTGGAGCGCGCGAAAATCTCCTGGCGCATTTATCACGATCTCGACGACTACTACTGCAACGTGACGCGGTTCTTCGTCCAGTATCAGAACGCACCGCACAATTCGGCGCTGTACGAGAATGCGCTGCGCAACCGGCCGTTCTTCGAGCTGCTCGGCGATCTCCGCTCCGGCAGCATCCCGCAGGTCACCTGGATCGTGCCGCCGTCGTTCCTGTCCGAACATCCCGACTATCTGCCGGCGGCCGGCGAAGATCACACGCGGCAGATACTCGAAGCGCTCTGGTCCAACCCGGCGCTTTGGGCTCGCACGCTCCTGATCCTGAACTATGACGAGAACGACGGCCAGTTCGACCACGTGCCGCCGCCGACGCCGGAACCGGGCACGCCGGGCGAGTTTGTCGCCGGATTGCCGATCGGCCTCGGCTTTCGCGTTCCCTGCCTGCTGATCTCGCCTTTCACGCGCGGCGGCTACGTCGCCGGCGAAACCTTCGATCACACCTCGGCCTTGCGTCTGATCGAGGCGCGCTTCGGCGTCGAGGTGCCGAATTTGAGTGCCTGGCGGCGGCGCACCTGCGGCGACTTCACCCGTGCGCTCGGCCTCGGCGAACCGGCGCGGCTCGGCCTGCCGGCCCTGCCTGAAACCGCCCAGGCCCTGCTGCGGGTGGAGCGTGATGTCACCACCCTGCCGCCGCCGGCGGTGCCCGAGCGGCAGGCGATGCCGCGGCAGGAAGCGGGAACGCGCCCTCGGCGTTCGCCGGCGTGAGGCATCGGCGCGCGGTCGCCACGTCAATGCACCGAAATCGGAATGCGGATGTCGAGAACGGAAGCAACCGGCTTGCCGCCCGCCATCGCCGGAAAGAACCGCCAGGTCTGCAGTTTTTCCAGCAGGGCACGGTTCAAGACCGGTTCCGGCGTCGGTTGGATCAGTTCGACCGTTGCCCTGCCGTCCACGGCGACGCGGAAACGCGCCACCGCCACCAGGTCCATTTTCTGGCGGCGCAGGGCTTCGGGAATCTCGGGCGGCGGCTGGTAGATGGCTCTCGCGCTCATATTGCCGCCCGCGGGGGCGGCGCTGTTGGCGCTTGCCGGCGGGCTCGCAGGCGCCGGCGCTGCTTCGGCCGCCGGGGCCGGCGGCGGCGCGGGCGGCGTCTCGCGCCGCGGTTCCGCCGGCCGCGGGCGCGGCGGCGGTTGCTTGGGTAGCGGGATGGCCTCTGGCAGTGGCGTCGGCGGGACCGTCTCCGCCGGTTTGGCCGGCTCGGGCGGCGGTGCAGCCGGTGGCGGTGCGGCTTGCGGTGGTGCGGCCGGCTGCGGCTGCTGAGCGGGGGCCGCCGGCAGCACGATCACGTTGACGGTCGCGGGGCGGCTGACCGGCGGCTGCGCCGGACGCTCCAGCGCCAGGCGAAGGAAGCCGTAGAGCGCGGCGAACGACAGCAGGACCGCGGCCGGCACGATCCAGACGAGGCGCGCATGAGCGTCGTCGAGGGGATGCGCAGCGGTCGGCACTGCCTATTCTGGCTTTATGGCGAACAGGAAATGCTCGGCGCCTGCCTGGCGGGCACGCAGCATGGCCTGCACCACCAATCCGTTGGGCGCCTGGCTGTCGGCCGCAACGACGATGTCGGCATCCGGTCCGGCCAGCAATGGCTTGAGGGTCACGGCAAGGGAATCCAGGGTGACTTCCGTCTCGTTGAGCAGGATGCGGCTGTCGCGCGTCACCGTCAACGTGACCGGCTGTTTCGGTTGCAAGACCTGCGCTCGGCCGCGCGGCAAGTCGACCGCGAGCGAATGCAGGTTCTGCATGGCGAGCGAAGCCAGCATGAAGGTGGCAAGCAGGAAGAACATGACGTCGATCATCGGGATGATCTCGATGCGACCGCGGCGCGCGGCGCGCGAGCGGCGAAGTTTCATGCCGGCACCTGCTCCTGGTCCAGGCGGATGTGATCGACCAGCCGCGTGCCGAGACGCTCCATCTCATCCAGGAATTGCCCTTGCCGGTGGGAGAAGAAATTGAAGGCAAAGAGCGCGACTAGGGCGACGAAGATGCCGACGGCGGTCGCGATCAGCGCCTCGGCGACGCCGCCGGTCACGCCGCCGGGATCGACCAGGCCCTGGGCGCCGAACAGGCTGAAGGCGCGCACCATGCCGGTTATGGTGCCGAGCAGTCCGAGCAGCGGCGCGGCGGTGACGATGGTCTCCAATATCCAGAGCCAGCGGCCGAGAGACTTCTCGATATAGGTCGCCTCGTCGGCGGCCCGCGATTCGACCCACCAGGCCGGCCGCTCGCGATTCTCGGCAATGACGCCGATGAAGCGCCGCAGGTAGTTGCGCCGGTCGACCGCGGCGAGCTGCTGTTCCAGCTCCCGCCAGTCGAAGCCGAAAGTTTCGACCATGTCGACGATCCGCGGCGGCAGGCGGCTGCGCCTGCTATAGAGATAAGCCTTGTCGAGCATGATCGCCGTCGCCAGCACGGCAAGCACGATCAGCGGATAGATCATCGCCCCGCCGATCTGCAGTGCGTTCAGGAAGGAAGCGAAGTTGGCCATGCGG
>DATKQA010000130.1:0-3548 GCA_035523835.1 Candidatus Sulfotelmatobacter sp. | reverse complement strand
ACTCTGGCGTCACACTGGATATGGTAGATTTCGCTGGTCTTTTAGGGGCCGGCGGCCCAAAATTCGGCTGTCGGACGAGCCCGTTGGCGCGGAGGGTCCGGTTGCGGTGATGCTGTCGCTTGAAAATTGCCCGGCTCTCGTGCTGAACGCCGACTATCGGCCGCTCAGCTATTTCCCGCTGTCGCTCTGGCCCTGGCAGGAGGCGGTGAAGGCGGTCTTCCTCGAGCGGGTGAACATTCTCTCCGAATACGACCGCGTCGTGCATTCGCCCGGCTTCCAGATGCGGCTGCCGAGCGTCATCGCGCTGAAGAAATACATCGCCCCGGCGCGCCGGCCGGCCTTCACCCGGTTCAACGTATTCCTGCGCGACCGCTTCGCCTGCCAATATTGCGGCAGCCGGGAGGAGCTGACCTTCGACCATGTGATCCCGCGCTCGCGCGGCGGCACCACCATCTGGGACAATGTGGTCACCGCCTGCGCGCCCTGCAACCTGGCCAAGGGCGGGCGCCTGCCGCGCGCCGCCGGCATGCTGCCGCGCCATCCGCCGCGCATGCCGACGGTGGCCGAGTTGCAGGACAACGGCCGCGGCTTTCCGCCGCGCTTCCTGCACGAAACCTGGCGCGATTTCCTCTACTGGGATACCGAGCTGGAACCTTGAGCCGGGCCGGCGCGTCAGAGCCGTTCCGACAGCCAGATCGCCAGCCGCGAGCCGGCCTTCACCGCCCCGGTCAGCAGCTCGTAGGCCGGCGCCGCCTTGGCGCCTTCGGCCCGCGCCGTGTCGCGATGCTCGATCTCGCGCGCGCGGAACTCCTCGATGGTGGCCTTGAGCTCGGGTTCCGCCGCGCCGAGCGTCTCCGCCTGTTTCGCATAGTGCGCGTCGATGACTTCCTCGACCGCCTCGGTGCAGGCCATGGCAGCCTCGGGCCCGAGCAGCGCCGTGCCGGCGCCGAGGGCGAAGCCGGCGACATGCCAGAGCGGCGCCAGCAGGGTCGGCCGCACGCGGCGCCGCGCGATCAGCATATCGAAGGCGGCGAGGTGGCGCGCCTCTTCCGCCGCCATGCGGCGGATGCTGGGCGCCGCCGCCGACCGGCCGAGCACGGCAAGCTGGCCGTCGTAGATGCGCTTGGCGCCATATTCGCCGGCATGATCGACGCGGATCATGCGCGCCACCTGCTCGGCCGGCGAGAGATCGCCCGGCTGGCGGCCGAGGCGGCGCGGTTCCGGCCGTTCGTCGCTCATGCCGCGCGGCGCCAGAGGGCGCGGCCGGCGGCGAAGCTCGCGATGGCATAGACGAGCGAGACCAGCATGTTCCAGCCGGCCATGCTGACGCCAAGGAAGCGGAACGCCACCTGATCGCAGCGCACGATCGGCCGGCCGATGAGCTGCTTGCGCAGAGCCTCGATGGTATCGCCGCCGGCCGGGCCGGTGCATTCGGCGGTGCCGGCCCACAGATGCTGCTCGACCCCGACATGGAAGAAGGCGATGCCGGCGCCGATCAGGAACACCAGCCCGGCCAGCAGCACCAGCCCCGCCTGGCCCTTGCCGCGCCGGACGACGGCGATGGCGAGGAGGCCGATGACGATGGTGGCGACATAAGGCCAGCGCTGCAGCAGGCAAAGCTCGCAAGGCTCCAGCCCGAAGCCATATTGCGAGACCAGCGCGGCGCCGAGCGTGAGCACGCTGGCGACGATGATCGCGAGCGGCGCGAAAGGCGCGTAGGGGTCGAGGGTGCCGGGTCCGGCCGGGGCTGTGCTCAGGCTGCTCATGGCCGGCAATCTAGCCGGTGGCCGCGCCGCCGGCCAGCCGGCCGCGCCTGGCTGGCGAAGATGTGAACGGCGAGCGGCGGCGATTGACCCGCCCGGCCGGTTGGTTAAGATGCGCCGCCTCGCCCGGTGCCCCTGTGGCGGAATTGGTAGACGCGGCAGACTCAAAATCTGTTGTTCGCGAGAACGTGCTGGTTCGAGTCCGGCCAGGGGCACCAATCGCCGGCGGCCATCGCCGCCCACGGCCCGACTCGCCCGCAACGACCTGCCACCGCCCGTCCCGGAACGGCCGTGGCGACTTTTCGTTATCGTTTACGTAGCTGCTGCTAAACTCCACCTGCCGCAGTGCTCCCAGGGGAACGCCATGGCCGCCGTTGCCAGCGAGCATGTCCGTCGTCGAAGCGCGCGCGTCCGCGGGCTGGTTGCGACATGCCTCGCCGGCGCGGCGGCGCTGCTGCTGCTCGGCGGCGTGGCCGCCGGCGACGATCGCGCGGCGCCAACGGATCGCGATCTGCTCCGCTATGCCGCCCACGTCGGCTGGCGCATCACCCACGATGCCGGCAGCCACACCTTCGTCTGCCAGCAAAGCGGCTCGGCGATCTATCTCGGGGGGAATCGCTTCCTCACCGCGGCGCATGTGGTCGACCAGAATCCCCTGAGCGACGATTGCGCCCGCTTCGGCATCGCCGCGATCGAAATCGAAACCGCCTCCAGCGTGCTGCGGGCTCGCGTGGTGCGCCATACCACCTGGTCGCTCGGCGATGGCGGCCTCGCCTACCCCGACAATATCGATCTGGCGCTGCTTGAGGTCGATGCCCGGATGCTGCCGCTGGCACTGCGCGGCCTGGCGCCGACGCAGATCTGCGCGGCCGAGGCACCGGCGGAGCGGCCGGTAAAGGTCGCCGCGCAATACGGCGTCTATCCGGCCAGCACGCGGCCGTCGGCGCTGCCGAACCTGTCGCGCGTGGCGTTTCGTGCCCGCGCCGGCCATTCCGGCGGCGGCGTCTACGATCCCGTGCAGAATTGCCTGCTCGGCATCGTCAGCAGCGGCGGCACGGGCGGCGCCAACTATGTGTCGAACCAGGCGCTGCGCCGCTTTCTGAGCGTGCCCGACGGTGCCGGCTACGCCGCGCCCCGGCGCAAATCCTGACGCGCCCCCCGGCTTCAGGCACGCGGCTCGCCGAGATAGCGCGCGCGGTCGATCGCCATTTCCTCCGGCGTATAGGGCGCCGCGCTGGCGTCGAACGCCGTCCAGTCGGTCTGCTTGTAGGCATCGCCGCGGTCGTCGGGGTTGACCGGATGATGGCGCTGCATGATGGCTTCCACCAGCTCGGCCTCGTCCTCGTCGACACGCGCGGTCACCAGCGTGCCGCCGCGCCGCACACCCTCGGCATAGACATTGGCGTGGGCTTCGGAGACGCCGGCGCTGGTGAGCGCCGCGATCAGCCCGCCGGTCGCCGCGCCGACGCCGACACCGGTGGCGGCGCCTGCCGCCGTCATCGCCAGCCAGCCGAAGCCGACCACCTGGCCGATACCGGGAAAGGCCAGCAGGCCGAGCGAGGCGAGCAGGCCTGCGGCGACGCCGACCGTTCCGCCGACCGTGGCGCCTTCGCTGGCGCCGGCGCCAAGCGGCGGCGCATCGTGCGTCGCCTGATAGCGGTTCTCCGCATTGTTGGCGATCAGGCTGATGGCGTCCGGCGGCACGCCTTCGGCCAGCAGATCATCGAGGGTCTCCACCGCATGCTGGTGGCTGTCGTAGAGCGTGGTGATGGCGAGCACGGTCAT
>DATKQA010000129.1:0-3568 GCA_035523835.1 Candidatus Sulfotelmatobacter sp. | reverse complement strand
CTTCGAAACCACCGACGACGCCTTCATCGACGGCAACGTCGTGCGGATCAGTCCGCAGGTGGGCGGCGTGGTCGCCCGGCTGCACTTCACCGACAACCAGGATGTGCGCAAGGGCGATCTGCTGATCGAGATCGATCCCCGCGACCTCGATGCGCGAGTCGCCGCCGCCAAGGCGGCGCTCGACATGGCGCTGGCGGAGAGGGACGCCGCGGCGGCCAACCTCGCGCTGGTGAAGGCCAATGCCGGCGCCGGCCTCGAGGCGGCGAACAGCGCCCTCGACCAGGCGCGCCGCGCCGCCGATGCGGCGAAGTCACAGGTAGCCTCGCTGCGTGCCGCTTTCTATCGTGCCCAGGCCGACCTGAAGCATGCGCAGGAGCTTTTCGCCCAGGGCAACGTGACGCGCCCGCAGCTCGACCAGTTCCAGGCCGATGCGCAATCCGCCCGCGAACGGCTGGCGGCGGCGGAGCGTTCGGCGGCGGCGGTCGAGAACCAGGCCGAGCAGGCGTCCGGCCGCCTCGAAGCCGCCAAGGCGACGCCCGAGCGCGCCAGCGTGGCCGAGGCGCAATTACGCGGCAACGAGGCGCAGGTCGCGCAGGCCCGCGCACTGCTGCGCCAGGCCGAACTCAACCGTTCCCATGCGCAGATCTATGCGCCGCGCGACGGGCGCATCGCGCGGAAAGCGGTGCAGGAGGGCGATGTCGTGCGCAAGGACCAGACGCTCTCCCTGCTCATCGTCGGCATGCCCTGGGTGACGGCGAATTTCAAGGAGACGCAGATCGGCCGCATGCGCCTCGGCCAGCCCGCCGCGATCAGCATCGATGCCTATCCCGGCCGCCCGCTGCTCGGTCATGTCGAGAGCATCCAGCCGGGCACCGACGCCCGTTTTGCGGCCCGGCAGGCGGCGGATGCGGGCGGCGATTTCGTCAAGTCGGTGCAGCGCGTGCCGGTGAAGATCGAGCTCGACGAGGCGCCCGACGACAACCAGCTTCTCGCGCTCGGCATGTCGGTGGTGCCGACCGTCATGGTGCAGAACGAGCCGGAACCGACGGTTCGCGTGCAATGATCGGCGCCGGCCGGGTGCCAGCCGGCCGCGTTCGTGGTGACGCATGATCGTCGTCTTCGGATCGATCAACCTCGATATCGTCTTTCCGCTGGCGCGCCTGCCGACGCCGGGTGCCACCGTGCTCGGCGACGGCTATCGGCTGGTTCCCGGCGGCAAGGGCGCCAATCAGGCCCTGGCTGCCGCGCGCGACGGGGCCGTGGTGCGCATGGTCGGCGCCGTCGGCACGGACGGGTTCGCTCCGCTCGCACTGGCCGCCCTGCAGGATGCCGGCATCGATCTGAGCGGGGTGGAGGTCGTCGCCGCGCCGACCGGCTGCGCCGCCGTCTGCGTCGCCGCCTCCGGCGAAAACCAGATCGCGGTGGCAAGCGGCGCCAACCGGCTGGTCGCCGCCGCTCAGGTGCCCGATGCGCTGCTGACTCCGGCCACAGTGCTGGTGCTGCAGATGGAGGTGCCGCCGGCGGAAATCGCCGCGGTGATGGCCCGCGCCAAGGCACGCGGGGCGCGCACGATCTGGAATTTCGCACCGGCGCTGGCCGAGGGTATCGGTCGCGACCGGCTTGCCGCCGCCGACATGCTGGTCGCGAACGAGGGCGAGGCGGCCGCGCTCGCCGCCGGCCTGGGGCTTGCCGCCGGCGCGCCGCTGGAACTGGCCCCGGCGCTGGCCGGCGCGCTCGGCAATACCGTCGTCGTGACCCTGGGGGGCGCCGGTTCGGTCCTGGCCGATCGCGACGGCCGCTGGCGGGCCGGCGCGCTGCCGGTCACGCCGGTCGACACCACCGCCGCCGGCGATGCCTTCGTCGGTGTCCTCGCCGCTGCCATCGACCGCGGTCAGGGTCCGGTCGCGGCAGTTCACCGGGCCAGCGTCGCCGCCGGCCTTGCCTGCCTTACGCCCGGAGCACAGACCAGCCTGCCGACGGCGGCCGAGATCGATCGCAATCTGGCGCGGCTGCCGCAGCCGGTGGCGCTGCCGGCGCTGATTTAAACGTCTGCGAAGCTCTTGCCGGCCTCGGCGAGGTCCTGCAGAAGCTTGGCCGGCTTCCAGCGCGGGCCGTGCGTTTTCTCCCAGGCCAGCATCTGCTCACAGATCGCCTTCGGGCCGAACTGGTCGGCCCAATGCATCAGGCCGCCGCGATAGCGCGGAAAGCCGAAACCGTAAAGCCACATGACATCGACATCGCTGGCCCGTGCGGCGATGCCCTCCTGCAGGATCTTGCAGGCCTCGTTGACCGAGGAGAACAGGATGCGGCGCAGGATTTCCTCGTCGCTGATGCTGCGCGCATTGATGCCGAGTTCGCGCCGCGTCTCGGCGATGACGCGCTCGACCTCGGGATCGGGATGCGGCGTGCGGTCGCCCTTCTCGTATTTGAACCAGCCGGCGCCGGTCTTCTGGCCGAGGCGGCCCATCTCGACCAGCTTGTCGGCGATCGGCAGCTTGCGGTAGTTCGGATCGGCGGCGGCGCGCCGCTTGCGTCCGGCATAGCCGATATCGCCGCCGGCCAGGTCGGCCACGCCGAACGGCCCCATGGGATAGCCGAAATCCACCATCACCTTGTCGACCTGCTGCGGCAGCGCGCCTTCCTCGATCAGGATGTTCATTTCGGCATTGAACGGCGCGCGGCTGCGGTTGGCGACGAAGCCGTCGCAATTGCCGCAGACCACGCCGATCTTGCCGATGCGCTTGGCGAAGGCGGTGGTGGCGGCGATCACCGCGGGCGAGGTGCGCTTGCCGCGGACGATCTCCAAGAGCTTCATGACGTTCGCGGGGCTGAAGAAATGCGTACCGATGACCCATTCCGGCCGCTTGGTCGCGGCGGCGATCGCGTCGATATCGAGCGCCGAAGTATTGCTGGCGAGAATCGCGCCCGGCTTCATCGTGGCATCCAGCCTGGCGAAGATTTCCTGCTTCACCGCCATGTCCTCGAA
The DNA here is from genome assembly GCA_035523835.1 of Candidatus Sulfotelmatobacter sp. Classification (GTDB taxonomy): domain Bacteria; phylum Pseudomonadota; class Alphaproteobacteria; order Ferrovibrionales; family Ferrovibrionaceae; genus DASQHM01. The sequence continues at coordinate 582 of DATKQA010000129.1, read as the reverse complement.
CACCGCTTCGATGACGATGTCGGCATCGGCGATCTCGGCATAGTCGGTCGCCGGCGTAATCAGCTTCAGCCGCCGGTTCATCGCCTCCTGCTTCAGCGAGCCGCGCTGCACCGAGACCTCGTAGGTCCTGGCGATGCGCTGCATGGCTTTGTCGAGCGCCTCGCGGCTCGCCTCGACCAGGCGCGCGGGAATGCCGCAATCGGCGCAGCTCATGGCGATGCCCGAACCCATGGTGCCGCCGCCGATCACCGCCACCGACTTGATCGCGATCGGTGTCAGGTCGGCCGCCAGCCCTGGCACCTTGGCCGCCTGGCGTTCGGCGAAGAAGGCATAGCGCAGCGCCTTCGCCTCCGGCGCGTTGACCACCTCGGCGGAAATCTCACGCTCGCGCTTGATGCCGTCGTCGAAGCCGAGCCTGGTCGCCGCCTCGACCGCGTCGATGCAGGCATAGGGCGCCCGCTGGTTGCGGGCCGAGCGGGCGATCTTCTTGCGCATGGCGTCGAAAATGCCGGGATCGGCGGCCTTGATCTTGTCGGCCATGTCGCGCACCCGGCGCAGCGGGCGCACGTCGGCGTTCTTTTC
>DATKQA010000128.1:0-8760 GCA_035523835.1 Candidatus Sulfotelmatobacter sp. | reverse complement strand
CGCAATGGCTGGCGATGGCGGTCGCCGCCGTGACCATGCTCATCATCGCCTTCGGCTTCGTCGGTTCGCTCGTCGATCAGCGTTTCGCCGTGCACGCCACGCGGGAGGCCGAGCGTCTGCGCGCCCATGTCGTCGAACTCGAAGCCATGAAGAACGCGCTGCAGGCGACCGCCGGCGATCTGCAGGCCGCGCTCGGCGCGGCGGCGGCGGCCAATCAGGCCAAATCGCAGTTTCTTGCCACCATGAGCCACGAATTGCGCACGCCGCTCAACGCCATCATCGGCTTTTCCGACATCCTGGGCAGCGAAAGCTTTGGCCCGCTCGGCAACCCGCGCTATCAGGACTATGCCAGGAACATCGCCGACAGCGGCCGGCACCTTCTCGGCCTGATCAACAATGTGCTCGACATTTCCAAGCTGGATGCCGGCCAGCTCGAATTGCAGGAGGAAACCCTCAACATCGCCGACATCGCCCGCGGCGCCATGCGCATGGTGGAAATCCAGGCCGCCGGCGCCGGCGTGCGGCTGTGCGATGAACTCGAGGCCTCGCTGCCCGAACTCCGCGGCGATGCACGGCGGATTCGCCAGATTTTGCTGAACCTCCTGTCGAACGCGGTGAAATTCACGCCGCCGGGCGGCGAGGTGCGGGTATCGGCACGCCGGCTGGGCGGCGGCCTCGCCGTCGCGGTCGCCGATACCGGCATCGGCATCGCTGCCGAGGACATCCCCAGGGCGCTGCAACGCTTTGGCCAGATCGACAGCAGCCTGAGCCGCCTCTATGAGGGCAGCGGGCTGGGACTGCCGCTGGCCAAGCGGCTGATCGAATTGCACGGCGGCAGGCTCGAGCTCGCCAGCACCCTTGGCGCCGGCACCACCGTCACATTGTTCTTCCCGGCCGAACGGCTGGCCAGGGACCGCCAGGCGGCATAGCCGTCCGCAGCCGCTGCCGCGCTCCCGCCAGCACGGCCTTTCGCTTTCGCGCTTCCGCCTGATAACCTCTGCAGCGGCAACCGCGCGTGCGACGCGAGCAGCGCGACGGCAAGGACAAAGATGCTCGCTTGCGAGGAGGAAAGATGACCGCCCAGGTCTGGGAGAAGTCCTATCCGGCCGGCGTCAGGTGGGACGCCGAATTTCCCGTCGCCCCGCTCTACAGCCTGATCGATACGGCCGCCGCCAAGTTCGGCGACAAGTATCTCTGCGACTTCATGGACCGGCGGTTCACCTTTCGCGAGATGCACGGCCTGATCAACCGCGCCGCCAAGGGGTTTCAGCAGCTCGGCGTGAAGAAGGGCGTGCATGTCGGGCTGTTCCTGCCGAACACGCCGCACTACATCATCGCCTTTTTCGGCATCCTGAAGGCCGGCGGCACGGTGGTGAACTACAGCCCGCTCGACGCGGCGAAGGAGCTGGCGCACAAGATCGACGACAGCCAAACCGACATCATGGTGACGGTCGGTCTGAACGCCGTCTATCCGCAGATGGGCCGCATGCTCGGCAGCACGCGGCTGAAGAAGCTCATCGTCGGGCAGCTCCAGGAAATGCTGCCGTTTCCGAAGAACCTGCTGTTTCCGCTGGCGCGGCGGAAGGAGATCGCCGCCGTGCCGCGCGACGAGCACCACGTGACCTGGCGCCAGCTCCTCGACAACGACGGCCGATATACGCCGGTCGCGGTCGAGGATCCAAAGAACGAGGTCGCGGTGCTGCAATATACCGGCGGCACCACCGGCGTGCCGAAAGGCGCCATGCTGACCCACGCCAACCTGGTCGCCGCCCAGCACCAGGCCAAGCTCTGGACCGAGGGCGACCCGCCGATCCTGACGGAAGGCCGGGAAAAGGTGCTGGCGGTGCTGCCGATGTTCCATATCTACGCGCTCACCATGATCCTGCTGGCGGGCGTGCGCGGCGGCGCGGAAATCATCCTGCATCCGCGTTTCGAGCTGCACGCGGTGATGCGCGATATCGACCGCAAGAAGGCGACCGTCTTTCCCGGCGTGCCGACCATGTACATGGCGATCATCAGCGCGCCCGACGTCGGCAGATACGATCTCTCCAGCCTGAAATATTGCGGCTCCGGCGGTGCGCCTTTGCCGGTGGAGATCCAGGAGCGCTTTGAAGGCATGAGCGGCTGCAAGCTGGTCGAAGGCTGGGGCATGACCGAAACCTGCGCGCCGGGCCTGCTCACGCCGGTGATCGGCATGCGCAAGAAGGGCTCGGCCGGCCTGCCGGCGCCGGGCTGCGTCATCGACATCGTCGACGTAGATGAGCCGCTGAAGCTGCTGCCGCTCGGCCAGACCGGCGAGATCTGCATCACCGGCCCGAACGTGATGAAGGGCTATTGGAACAAGCCGGAGGCGACGGCCGAGGCCTTCGCCGGCGGCCGGCTGCACACCGGCGACGTCGGCTACATGGACGGCGACGGCTTCGTCTTCCTGGTCGATCGCAAGAAGGACATGATCATCTCCGGCGGCTTCAACGTCTATCCGCGCAACATCGAGGACGCGATCTACCTGCATCCGTCGGTGGAGGAGGTCACCGTCATCGGCATCCCCGACGACTACCGCGGCCAGTCGGCCAAGGCCTTCATCAAGCTGAAGGCCGGAGCGCCGTCCTTCACCTACGAGGAGCTGCGCGAATTTCTGCAGGACAAGGTCGGCAAGCACGAAATGCCCGTCGCCATGGAGATTCGCCCGGCCCTGCCGAAGACCATCGTCGGCAAGCTGTCGAAAAAGGAGCTGATCGAGGAAGAGGCGAAGAAGCATGCCGCGGCCGGCGCCGGCAAGGCGGCGGAGTAGCGCTTCGCGGTCCCTCGCCGCGTCCTAAAGCAACATTGGTTGCTTTCTGCCGGCGGCTGCCTCATAGTCGCGCCGGCAGCGCCGCCCCGCGGCGCCCGCCCCATCAGGTCTTGGAAGACTGGCTGAAGCGGCCCGCGGGCCGCTTCGGCACCGGGAGCATTGGCAGCCATGGTGCGTTTCTTCATCGAGCGGCCGGTCTTCGCCTCGGCCATCGCCATCATCATGGTGCTGACCGGCGTGATCTGCTACCAGCTTTTGCCGGTCGCGCAGTTCCCGGACATCACGCCGCCGCAGGTCGTGGTGTCGGCGACCTATCCCGGCGCCAGCTCCCAGGTCGTTGCCGATACCGTCACCACGCCGCTGGAACAGCAGATCAACGGCGTGCCCGGCATGGCCTATATGTCGTCGATCAGCGCCAACGACGGCAGTTCGACCATCACCATCACCTTTGACGTCGGCTATCCCCTCGACATCGCCGCCGTCGACGTGCAGAACCGCGTGTCGCAGGCGACGCCGCAATTGCCGGGCATCGTCAACCAGGGCGGCGTCACCGTCACCAAGAAGAACCCCAACTTCACCCTCGGCGTGAACATCTACTCGCCGGACAACTCGGTCGATCTGGTCACGCTCAGCAACTACGCCTACCTGCAGCTCGTCGATCCGTTGAAGCGCCTGCCAGGCGTCGGCGATGTCATCATCTTCGGCGAGCGGCGCTACTCCATGCGCATCTGGCTCGATCCGGACAAGCTGGCCCAGCTCGGGGTCACCGCCGTCGACGTGCAGCAGGCGATCGCCGAGCAGAACATCCAGGTCGCCGCCGGCAAGATCGGCCAGGCGCCGGAAGCGCCCAACACCGCCTTTGAAGTGCAGGTCAATGCGCAAGGCCGGCTCAGCGATCCGCAGCAGTTCGGCAACATCGTCGTGCGCGCCGGCACGACCAGCGATGCCACCGTGCGGCTGCGCGACGTGGCGCGCATCGAGCTTGGCGCCCTGCAATATTCCTCCGGCGCCCGTATCGACGGCAGGCCGACCGTTTTCGTCGCCGTGTTCCAACTTCCCGGCAGCAACGCGCTGGAGATGGATCATCTCGTCCGCGAAAAGGTGGCCGAACTTTCCAAGCATTTCCCCAAGGGGATTTCCTACGGCATCGTCTACGACACGACGATGTTCATCTCCGCCTCGATGCACGAGGTGCTGCTGACCCTGGCCCAGGCCATGCTGCTGGTCATCGCCGTGGTCTATGTCTTCCTGCAGAGCTGGCGCACCACCTTGATCCCGGGCATCGCCATTCCGGTGTCGCTGATTTCCACGCTCGCGGTCATGTACGGCCTCGGCTTCTCGCTGAACACGGTGAGCCTGCTCGGCATGGTGCTGGCGATCGGCCTGGTGGTGGACGATGCCATCGTGGTGGTGGAGAACGTCGAACGGCAGCTTGCCCGGGGCCTCAAGCCGCTCGACGCCGCCAAGACGGCGATGCGCGAGGTGACCGGGCCGATCGTCGCCACCACCGCCGTGCTGATGGCGGTGTTCGTGCCGGTCGCCTTCCTGCCCGGCGTGACCGGGCGGCTGTACAACCAGTTCGCCCTTACCATCGCCATTTCCGTCGGCATATCGGCATTCAATTCGCTGAGCCTGAGCCCGGCGCTCTGCGCCGTGCTGCTGCGCCACCGGCCGCCGTCGTCGTTCTTCCTCTTCCGCGCCTTCAATGCCGGCTTCGCGCGGGCCTCGCAGGCCTATGCCAACGGCGTGCGGCACGTCATCGCCGCGCGCTGGGTGGCGCTGCCGCTCTTTCTTGGCGGCCTCGTCCTGACCTATGTCATCTATGAGCGCATCCCGAGCGGGTTCCTGCCGGTCGAGGACCAGGGCTATTTCTTCGTCGTCATGCAATTGCCCGACGGGGCATCGTTGCAGCGGACCGAGGCCGCGGCCGACAAGGTGGCCAAGATCCTCGCCAATACGCCCGGCGTCGATCACGTCATTCCCGTCACCGGCTTCAACTTCCTGACCGGCGCCAACCAGTCGAACGCCGCCGCCACTTTCGCCGTGCTGAAGCCCTGGGCCGAGCGGCCGGGACGGACCGCGCCGCAGATCGTCGCCGAGGTGCGGCCGAAACTGCTGAGCCTGCCCGAGGGCATCGCGCTCTCTTTCGACCCGCCGTCGATCCCCGGCCTCGGGCAGACCGGCGGCTTCGAATTCGAGCTCGAGGACCTGACCGGGCGCGGCGCCGCGGCCTTGAGCCAGGCCGCCCAGTCGCTCATCGCCGAGGCGCGCAAGCAGCCGGAGCTCAATCCGCAGGCGCTGTTCACCACCTTCAGCACCTCGACACCGCAATACAACTACGACCTCGACCGCACCAAGGCGAAGCTGCTCGGCCTGAGCCTGCCGGATGTCTTCAACACCCTGCAGATCTATCTCGGCTCGCTCTATGTCAACGACTTCAACCTGTTCGGCCGCACCTTCCGCGTCACCATGCAGGCCGACAAGAGCGCGCGCTCGGATGCCACCGACATCTCGCGGCTCTACGTGCGCAATGCGGCCGGCGGCATGATCCCGCTCAGCACGCTCGGCCGGTTGCTGCCGACGGTCGGCCCCGAATTCGTCTCGCACTACAACATCTACGGCTCGGCCCTGATCAACGGCGCACCGGCGCCGGGCTACAGCTCGGGCCAGGCCATTGCCGCCATGCAGCGCGCCGTGGCCACCCTGCCGCCGGACTTCGGCTATGAATGGACCGGGATCACCTACCAGGAGCTCAAGGCCGGTTCGGTCGCCGGCATCGTCTTCGCGCTGGCGCTGGTCTTCGTTTTCCTGTTCCTCGCCGCGCAATACGAAAGCTGGTCGATGCCGTTCATGGTCATCCTGGCCGTGCCGCTCGCCATGTTCGGCGCGGTGGCGGCGCTCTGGCTGCGCGGCATGCCGATCAACGTCTATTCCCAGGTCGGCTTCGTCATGCTGATCGGCCTGTCGGCCAAGAACGCCATTCTGATCATCGAATTCGCCAAGCGGCTGCGCGAGGAAGGCGCCAGCATCGTCGCCGCCGCCATGGAAGCCGGCCGGCTGCGGCTGCGGCCGATCCTGATGACCGCCTTCGCCTTCATCCTCGGCGTGGTGCCGCTGATGCTCGCATCCGGCGCCGGCGCGGCCAGCCGCCAGTCGATCGGCACCACGGTGTTCGGCGGCATGCTGGCCGCCACGCTGCTCAGTCTCGGCTTCGTGCCGGTCTTCTATGCGGTGATCGAGCGGTTGCGCGAGGGCCGCACGGCGGCGCGGCAGGCTGGCACCGGCGGACATGAGCAGCGTGCCGAGCCGGCCGTCGGCGAGTGATCATGGGAGAGATGCATGCGCACGAGTAGAACCATCGTCGTCGCCGGCCTCGTCGTCGCTGTCGCGGCGGTCGGCGGCTACCTGCTGCTCGAAGGCGTCGAGCGCGGCTCGGGCGCGCATGTCGCCGACGCCGCACCGCAAGGCGGGCCGCATGCCTTCGTCATGCCGGTCCCGGTCACGGCCGTCGTCAGCAAGACGGTACCCGTCTATCTCGACTATGTCGGGACCACCGAGGCGCTGCGCGCGGTGACGCTGCAAGCCAAGGTTACCGGCTATCTGCTCGAGCGCGGTGCCGCCGACGGCGCCGACGTGCAGCAGGGCGATCTGCTCTACCGCATCAATCCGCGCGACTATCAGGTGGCGCTGGAGCAGGCCAAGGCGCAGGCGCAGCGCGACGCGGCGGCACTCGATTATTCCCGGGCCAGCCAGCACCGCAACGCGCAACTGACCAAGGACGGCTATGCCTCCAAGGATACGTTCGACCAGACCACCAGCGCCATGCGCCAGGCGCAGGCGAACCTGGCCGCGGACCAGGCGGCGATCCAGGCGGCCGAGCTCAACATCGGCTATACCGAGATCAGGGCGCCCTTCGCCGGCCGGCTCGGCCGCAGCCTGGTGCACGAGGGCACCTTGATCAGCGCCGCCGGCACCCAGCTCAATACGCTGGTCGAGCTCGACCCGATCTACGTCACCTTCAACCCGAGCGAGACCGATCTCGCGCAGATCGAGAAGCAGCGCGCGGCCGGCGCCATCGCCGCCGATGTCATGCTGAGCGGCGACAAGGCGCCGAGTTTTCACGGCACCCTCACCTTCCTCGACAATGTCGTCGATCGTACCACCGGCACCATCGTGGCGCGGGCGACCATCGGCAATCCGGCGCACGCGCTCATTCCCGGCCAGTACGTGCGGGTCCGGCTGCATATCGGCGACCAGCCGAACGCCCTGCTCGTGCCGCAGGCGGCCATCGGCTCGAACCAGATTGGCAAATACGTCTATACGGTCGGCGGCGACGGCAAGGTCGAGCAGCACTACGTCACGCTCGGCACCGTCGAGGGCCTGCTGGTCGTCGTCGTCAGCGGCCTGAAGCCGGGCGACAGCGTCATCGTCGGCAACCTGCAGAAGATCGGCCCCGGCATGCCGGTAAAGCCGACGCCGGCGCCGAGCACCTCGTGAGACGCGATGGTGCCGGCTGCCGGGCGGACGGAATGAGCGCGGCGGCGATCAGCGGAAAACGGCGCGGCCGGCCGCTCGGCGGCAGCGCCGCGATCGTGCGCCTGGTGCTGGAGGCGACCCTGAAGCAGCTCGGCGACCATGGCGTCGCCGGTCTCAGCGTGGAGGAGATCGCCCGCACCGCCGGGGTCAACAAGACCAGCGTCTATCGGCGCTGGCCGACCCGGGCCGATCTGGTGCGGGCCGCCCTCCTCACCTTGCGCGACGAGCTGCCGGCGACGCAGGAGACGGGCAACCTGCGCGACGACCTGGTGCGTGCGGTCGAGGCCAAGGCGATCCTGGTCGGCACGCCGCGCGGCCGCAAGATCGCCCGGGCGATGATGGCCTTCGACGATGCCGAGGTGGCGGCCATCGTCCAGGCGTTGCGCGAATGCCGCTACAGCGTGCCGCACGTCCTGATCGAGCATGCCATCGAGCGCGGCGACCTGCCGCGCAACATCGACCCGGAACTCCTGAGCGAACTGCTGCTCGCGCCGGTCTATTACCGTATTCTCATGCTCAACGAGACGGTCGACAGCCGCTATATCGGGGGTGTCGTGGATCAGGTTCTGGCCGGGCTCGGCGCCGCTGCCGCGCGGGCCAGGCCGGCGTGCGCGGCGCAAACTGCGGAGGCAACATCATGCGCCTGATCGTGGCCCTGTTCGCGCTCGCTATCTTGATGCCGGCACCCGGCGCGCGGGCTGCCGATGCCGATGGCGGCTCGGTGGCGCAGAAGACCGAGGACACGGCCAAGCAAGGGGCCCAGGCGGTCGGCCAGGGCGTCACCAAAGCGGCCAAGACTGTCGGCCATACCGCGCGGAAGGTCGTCAAGAAGGTCGGCAGCGGCGCGCGCCAAGCCGGTCATGCTGTCGGCAAGGCCGCCAATGACGCCGTCGGATCGAAGGCCAGTACGGGCGCCGGCAAATAGCGCCCACCGCCAAGGCAAAGGGCGGCCGCCGCGGGCCGCCCTCAGGATGCTTCCGCCGCGTCGCCGCTCAGTTCAGCACGCTCGAAAGTTTCATGGCGATGCCCATGTTCCCGGCCACCTTGAGCTTGCCCATCATGAAGGCGGTGGTGCCGTCGAGCTCGCCCTTGGTCATGCTGATGAAGTCGGCCATCGAGATGGTGATGGTGCAGTCGGCGTCCTTGTCCTCGTTGGTCACCGTATAGGGGCTATTGGTGCCGTCGAGGAAGATGATGCCGTCGGCGCCGAAGTTGAACTTCACGGTGGCGTCGAGGCCGGACTTGTCGGCCACGCGCTCGCGCATCCCGGTGGTGAGCTGTTCCAGACTCATGATCGTCTCCTGTTGCGAGATGTCTCGGCTCAATGCTCGCAGGCCGTTCGCCGTCGCGCGGTCAGGTTCCACCCATCACCGGAGCCTTGACGTTAACGTAAACGTCAACTAGCGTCGTGTCAACCGCGCGCTGGCGACGAT
>DATKQA010000127.1:0-4454 GCA_035523835.1 Candidatus Sulfotelmatobacter sp. | reverse complement strand
CCTCGATATAGCCGTCCTGCTCCAGCCGCTTGACGCGGCGAAGACAGGGTGACGGCGACAGGCCGACGCGATCGGCCAGGTCGACGTTGCTGAGCCGGCCGTCCGCCTGCAGCGCGGCGATGATGCGGTGATCGATGGCGTCGAGAGCGGCTTTTGGCATGATCGTGCGTTCCGGCTGCCTTTCACGCCACGATATGGCGGATGGGCCGGCGATCCCAGCGCCTTTCGCAAGGACCGGCCAGGGACTTTCGGGCCATAGTCGCCGCGCAACGGAAGGCAGGAGGCGGGCCATGAGCGCGGCGATCGAATTCCTCAATCCGGCCGGCCTGGCGCCGCCGCCAGGCTATTCCCAGGTGGCGGCCGTGCGGAGCGGCCGGCTCGTCTATATCGCCGGGCAGGTGGCGCTCGACGCGGCCGGCGCGCTGGTCGGTGCCGGCGACATCGACACCCAGGCCGGGCAGGTGTTTCGCAACCTGTCGACGGCGCTCGCGGCCGTGGGCGGCAGCGCCGCCGACCTGGTCAAGCTGACCGTCTTCGTTCGCGACATGGCAGGGCTCGCCGCCTATCGCGCCGCGCGCGACCGCTTCTTCGCCAGTGTCGCGCCGCCGGCAGCGCCGGCCGTCACCCTGGTGGAAGTATCGCGGCTCTATCGCGACGACGCGCTGATCGAGGTCGAGGCGGTCGCCGCCCTATGAGCTAGATGCGCGAGCGCACGGCATCGACCACCTTCTCGGGCGTGATGCCGAACTGCTTGTACAGTTCCTTGTAGGGCGCCGAGGCGCCGAAGCCGTGCATGCCGACGAAGCCGCCGCGCTCGCCGACGTATTTTTCCCAGCCCTGCTCGATGCCGGCCTCGATGGCGACGCGCACCGTGTCGGGCCGGAGCACGGAACTGCGATAGGTCGCGTCCTGCCGGTCGAACAGGGTGGTCGAGGGCATCGAGACGATGCGCGTGCCGATGCCGGAGCGCTCCAGAATCTCCTTCGCGGCCAGCGCGATCTCCACCTCCGACCCGGTGGCGATCAGGCTGGCGCGCGCCTGGCCGGCGGCGGGACGCAACTCGTAGCCGCCGCGGGCGCACAGATTCTCCGGTGCGGGTTCCAGGCGCACCGCCGCCAGGTCCTGGCGGCTCAGCGCCAGCAGCGACGGCGCGTCGCGCGTCGCCAGCGCCAGCTCCCAGCATTCGGCGGTCTCGATGGCGTCGGCCGGGCGGAAGACATGCAGGTTGGGGATGGCGCGCAGCGCCGCCAGATGCTCGACCGGCTGGTGCGTCGGCCCGTCTTCGCCGAGGCCGATCGAATCGTGCGTCATGACATAGATCACGCGCTGGCCCATGAGCGCGGCAAGGCGGATCGCCGGCCGGCAATAATCGGTGAACACCAGGAAGGTGCCGCCGTAGGGGATGACGCCGCCGTGCAGCGCCATACCGTTCATCGCCGCGCACATGCCGTGCTCGCGCACGCCCCAATGGATGTAGCGGGCGGCGAAATCGCCCGCGGTCACCACCTTCAGGCTGCCGGTGCGGGTGTTGTTGGAGCCGGTGAGATCGGCCGAGCCGCCGATCGTTTCCGGCACGATCGGGTTGATGACTTCGAGCGCCATCTGCGAGGACTTGCGCGTCGCCCATTTCGGCTTCTCGGCGGCGAGCTTCTGCTTGTAGGCGGCCATGGCCGGGCCGAGCTCGGCCGGCAGCTCGCCGGCCAGCGCCTGGGCGAAGGCCGTCCGCTGCACGGCGTCAGCGGCATTGAGCCGCGCCTGCCAGGCGGCGTTGGCGCTCCGGCCGCGGGCGCCGGCGGCGCGCCAGGCGGCGAGGATGTCCGCCGGCACGGTGAAGGGCGGATAGGGCCAATCGAGCGCCGCCCGCGCCGCGGCGACCTCGGCCGCGCCGAGTGCGGCGCCGTGCGTCGCGGCGGTGCCCTGCTTGGTCGGCGCGCCCTTGCCGATGATGGTGCGGCAGGCGATCAGGCTGGGACGCTCCGAATCCTGCGCGGCGGCGAGCGCCGCGGCGACGGCTTCGACGTCGTGGCCGTCGACCGCCCGCACCGACCAGCCGGCGGCGCGGAAGCGCGCGGGCTGATCTTCCGACGTCGCCAGCGCGGTCGGCCCATCGATCGAGATGTGGTTGTCGTCGAACAGCACGATCAGCTTGCTGAGCCTGAGATGCCCGGCGAGCGAGATCGCCTCCTGGCTGATGCCCTCCATCAGGCAGCCGTCGCCGGCGATGACATAGGTGCGGTGATCGACCAGCGACGAGCCGAAGCGCGCCGCCAGGAGCCGCTCGGCGATGGCCATGCCGACGGCGTTGGCGAGGCCCTGGCCGAGCGGGCCGGTGGTGGTCTCGATGCCCGGCGCATGGCCGAATTCCGGATGCCCGGCGGTCTTGCTGCCGAGCTGGCGGAAGCGCTCGATCTGCGCCATGTCCATGCCCGGATAGCCGGTGAGATGGAGCAGCGCGTAAAGCAGCATGGAGCCGTGGCCGGCCGAGAGCACGAAACGGTCGCGGTCGGGCCAGCCCGCTTTGGCCGGATCGAATTTCAGGAAGCGGGTGAACAGCACCGTCGCCACGTCGGCCATGCCCATGGGCATGCCGGGGTGGCCGGAATTGGCCTTCTCGACCGCATCCATGGCCAGCGCGCGGATGGCATTGGCCATCGCCGCATGGGTAACCTCCGGCGGCGGCGGGGCAGGGGAATCGGGCATGACGCGTTCTCCGCGGCGAGGCTCAGGCGCCGGAAAATGACCGCCGGACATGCCGCCGTCAATCGGCGAATTGTCCGCCGCGGCGCGCGCTTCCGATCGGGGTGCGGAGGTTGACGCGGTCGCCGCGCCGATCGTATTCTGCCGCCGCGGGCGAGCCGCTCTAAATCCTTTCGCCAACGAGACAAACGCTGAGCATGTCGGAGCCTCAATCGGTGCGCGAACAGCTCGAGCAAGCCCTGTCGCGGCTGGAGGCGGCGGTCGAGCGGGTCGGCCCGGTGACGACGGCGCACGCCGGCGCCAGCCGCGAACTGCGCAGCCTGAAGGAAGAGCGTGAGAGACTCGGCCGCACCCTGGCCGACCTGCAGGCCGACAGCACGGCGCTGCGCACCACCAACGATGCGGTGGCCGATCGTCTCGATCGCGCCATCGGCCGGTTGCAATCGATCCTCGGAGCGGGCTAGGCGTCATGGCGCAGGTCAATATCGTGGTCAACGGGCGCAATTATTCGGTCGGCTGCGGCGACGGCGAGGAAGATCACGTTCGCAGCCTGGCGGAATATCTCGACAGCCGGGTGCGCGAGATCGCCGGCTCGGTCGGCCAGGTCGGCGAGGCCCGGCTGTTCCTGCTGGCCGGCCTGATGGTCGCCGACGATATGGCGGAAACCATGGATCTGCTGGATGCCGTGCGGGCCGATCTGGCGGCGGCCAAGGCGGCGGAGGCGCGCGTCGGCGAGGTCCGCCTCGACGAGCTGACCCGCCGACTCGAAGATATTGCCGGGCGGCTGGAGAACGCCTAATTATAGGCGAGGACGGTAAGCTGCCCGGTGCGTTAGGTTAACTATCCCCGGGGCCAATGATTCATCCGCGGGAGCTGTCCCTGCCGGAACCCTGGTTCCGGACACATGGCGCCCACCTGGTTATCCAGGCCACGGAGGGATCGTCTGGACCGACGGCCATGGCGGCCCCGTCCGCTTTACGCCACCGCGCGCCGCCTTCGTTCATGACCGAGCCCGCCCGTGACTGACGCGCCGAGCAGCGAACTGGCCGCGCTCAAGCGCGACCGGCGCGCCAAGGCCAGGAGCGCCCGCAGCATCCTCGCCGCCGCCGCGCCGGCCGCCGCGGCGGAGCAGGCGGCGCTGCACTTCCTGGCGCATATTCCGCTCCAGGCCGGCCGGGTGCTGTCCGGCTATTGGCCGATCGGCGACGAATTCGATCCGCGGCCGCTCCTGCAGGCGGCAGTGCAACGGGGCTTGCTGATCGGCCTCCCGGTGGTGCGCCGCGATGCGCCCTTGGGTTTCCGGCAGTGGCGTCCCGGCGAGCCGCTGGCGCCGGCGGTGATGGGCATACCGGTGCCGGCGGCGACGGCGGACACTGTCGTGCCGGAGATTCTCGTGGTGCCGCTCCTCGCCTTCGACGCGGCGGGCTACCGGCTCGGCTATGGCGGCGGCTACTACGACCGCACCCTCGACGCGCTTCGCCGCGGCGAAAGGCCGGTGCTGGCCGTCGGATTGGCCTATGCTGGGCAGGAGGCGGCGGACGTGCCGCACCATGTCTTCGATCAGCCGCTCGACTGGGTGGTGACGGAACGGGAAGCAAGGAAGTTTCGGTGAAGGTCCTCTATCTCGGCGATGTGGTCGGCCGCTCCGGCCGCGAGGCGGTGGCGGCGCACTTGCCGGGCTTGCGGGCGCGGCTCGCCATCGACTTCGTCGTCGTCAACGGCGAAAACGCCGCCGGCGGCTTCGGCATCACCGGCAA
>DATKQA010000126.1:0-2232 GCA_035523835.1 Candidatus Sulfotelmatobacter sp. | reverse complement strand
GCGCGCAAATCGTGTGGCCCTCGACCTGCCTGGTCACGTCCTCGAGTGCGTCGATCTCCTCGATGCGCGCATCGCCCGTGACCATGCGCTCCATCACGCGCCACATCCAGCCGGTGCCCTCGCGGCACGGCGTGCACTGGCCGCAGCTCTCGTGCTTGTAGAATTTCGACAGGCGCGCGATCGCCTTGACGATGTCGGTCGACTTGTCCATCACGATCACCGCCGCGGTGCCGAGGCCGGACTTCACGTTCTTCAGCGAATCGAAATCCATCAGCACGTCGTCGCAGATGGATTTCGGAATGACCGGGACCGACGAGCCGCCGGGGATGACGGCGAGCAGATTGTCCCAGCCGCCGCGCACGCCGCCGGCATGCCGGTCGATCAGCTCGCGGAGCGGGATGCCCATCTCGTCTTCCACGTTGCACGGCTGGTTCACGTGGCCGGAGATGCAGAAGACCTTGGTGCCGGTGTTGTTCGGCCGGCCGAGCGCGGCGAACCAGGCGCCGCCGCGGCGCAGGATGGTCGGCGCCACGGCGATGCTCTCGACGTTGTTCACCGTGGTCGGACAGCCCCAGACGCCGACATTGGCCGGAAACGGCGGCTTCAGCCGTGGCTGGCCCTTCTTGCCTTCCAGGCTTTCGATCAGCGCGGTCTCCTCGCCGCAGATATAGGCGCCGGCGCCGCGATGCACATAGACGTCGAAGTCGTAGCCCGAGCCGCAGGCGTTCTTGCCGATCAGGCCGGCGCCATAGGCCTCCTCGATGGCGGCCTCGAGGATATTGGCCTCGTTGTGGAACTCGCCGCGGATATAGATGTAGGCGGCGACGGCGCGCATGGCGAAGCCGGCGAGCAGGCAGCCCTCGACCAGCTTGTGCGGGTCGTGGCGCATCATGTCGCGATCCTTGCAGGTGCCGGGCTCGCCCTCGTCGGCATTGACCACGAGATAGCCGGGCCGGCCGTCGGACTGTTTCGGCATGAACGACCATTTGAGGCCGGTCGGGAAGCCGGCGCCGCCACGGCCGCGCAGTCCCGAGGCCTTCATCTCGGCGATGATCCAGTCCTGGCCCTTCTCGATGATCGCCTTGGTGCCGTCCCAGTCGCCGCGCCGGCGGGCGGCCTCGAGCCGCCAGTCGTGCAGCCCGTAGAGATTGGTGAAGATGCGGTCCTTGTCCTGCAGCACGCCTACTCTCCCGCCGGAATGCCGTCTTTGAGCGTGGTCAGCCCGCCCTGCGGCTCGGACGAGCGGCGCCCGCTCTGCGGCCCCGCCTTCGGCTTCTCGCCGCGGGCGAAGGCCTCGAGGATGCGCACCGTCGCGGCCGCGTCGAGATCCTCGAAATAATCGTCGCCGATCTGCATCATCGGCGCGTTGACGCAGGCGCCGAGGCATTCCACCTCGCGCAGCGTGAAGCTGCCGTCGCCGGTGGTCGCGCCGACGCCGATGCCGAGATGCTTCTCGCAGGCGGCGACGATGTCGCCGGAGCCGCGCAGCCAGCAGGGCGTCGTGGTGCAGACCTGCACCACGTGCCTGCCCGTCGGGGCGAGGTTGAGCATGGTGTAGAAGGTCGCCACCTCCATCACCCGGATGACCGGCATGGCGAGATAGTCGGCGACATGGCGGATCGCCGCCTCCGGCAGCCAGCCGCCGTGCTGGCGCTGCGCCAGGTCGAGGAGCGGCAGCACCGCGCTCTGCTGCCGGCCGCTCGGGTAGCGGGCGACGATCTTCGCCGCCAGCGCCGCGTTCTCGGCCGTGAAGGCGAAGCTCGCCGGCGCCGCGCTCATCGATCGATCTCGCCGAACACGGGGTCGAGACTGCCGATGATGGCGACCGAATCGGCCAGCATGTGGCCGCGGCAGAGGAAATCCACCGCCTGCAGATGGGCGAAGCCCGGCGCGCGGATCTTGCAGCGATAGGGCTTGTTGCTGCCGTCGGCGACCAGATAGACGCCGAACTCGCCTTTCGGCGCCTCGACCGCGGTATAGGTCTCGCCGGCCGGCACGTGATAGCCCTCGGTGTAGAGCTTGAAGTGATGGATCAGCGATTCCATCGAGCGCTTCATCTCGCCGCGCGGCGGCGGCGCTACTTTGCGGTCGTTGATCTTGACCGGCCCGGATGGCATTTTTTCGAGTGCTTGGCGGATGATGCGTACCGACTGTCGCATCTCCTCGATCCGCACCAGATAGCGATCGAAGCAATCGCCATTCTTGCCGATCGGCACGTCGAAATCCATGTCG
>DATKQA010000125.1:0-4321 GCA_035523835.1 Candidatus Sulfotelmatobacter sp. | reverse complement strand
GCACCGCCTCCTTGTGATCGGCGGTCTGCGAGGACCGCACCATGCGTTCGGCCTCGCGGTCGAGCGCGGTGGCGAAATCGATTGTCGCCGCCTCGTCGAGATTGTCCTTCATATGGGCAAGCGCGACGCCCGGCCCCTCGGCCATCGATTTGGCGAGCGCCAGCGCCTCGGCCTGCAACGCGGCGTCCGGCACGACGCGATTGATCAGCCCGATGCGCTCGGCGCGCGCGGCATCGACCCGTTCCGAGGTGAACATCATCTCGCGCGCCCGTGCCGAACCGACGGCGCGGGTGAGAAGCCAGGCGACGCCATAATCGCCGCTGAGCCCGACGCGGGCATAGCCGGCGCTGACGAAAGCCGATTGCGCGGCAATGCGGATGTCGCAGGCGAGCGCGATGGCGAGCCCGGCGCCGACCGCCGGACCCGGCAGCGCGGCGACCGTCGGCTTGCGCACCGCCATCAACGCCCCGGTCAATGCCCGCTGGCGCGCGCGGAGATCGGCGACGCGCTCGTCGAACGACATGTCCTTCCTGGCGCTGTTGTCGCCCATGCCCTTGACGTCGCCGCCGGCGCAGAAGGCAGTGCCGGCGCCGGTGACGAGCAGCGCCCGCACCAGCGGATCCTCGCCGCGCTCCTTGATCATGCGCCGCAATGCCGGCGAAAGCCGGTCGGAGAGCGTGTTGCGCGCCTCCGGCCGGTTCAGCGTGATGACGGCGACGCCGTCCTCGATCCGGCAGAGCAGCTCCTCGGTTCCGGTCGGGATGTCGAGTCCGCCTGTGCTCATCGCCTGCCCCCGTCAAAGCCTCGCTGAAAACTCGCCGGGGCAGGTTATAGCACGATCCTAGGCGGCTTCGGCGGCGGCCCTGCGCCGCAACTCGCCGCTCGACAGGCTGGTCCACGCCAGCAGGACGCCGACCAGCATGAAGGCGGCGATCACGGCGAGACCGGCATAGAGGCTGCCGGTCTCTACCTTGAGCCAGCCGATGATCGACGGGCTGACGCCGCTGCCGATGGCGCCGACCATGCTGACCGCGGCGATGCCGCCGGCCGCCGCGCCGCCGCGGAGATAGGAGGTCGGGATGGTCCAATAGACCGTCAGCACGCAATTGCCGCCGATCGCCGCCAGCGCCAGCAGCGCCGTGGTCATCGTCACGCTGGCGGCGCCGAGCGGCAGGGCGAGGAAGCTCGCCGCGAACAGGAGGCCGCTCAGCGCGAAATGCCAGCGCCGCTCCATCGTGCGGTCGGAATTACGCGCCACTAATACCATGGCGAGCGCGGCGATTGCCGAGATCAGGCCGGTCAGCCAGCCGATGGCGCCGAAATTGACCATGCCGACGCTCTTCAGCAAGGTCGGCGTCCAGAAGCTCACGGCATTGACTGCTGCATTCACCGCGAAGTTCATCAGCGCCATGGCGTAGACCTTGGGGTCGCCGAGGAACTCGAAGAAGCCGTGCCGCGCCGCGGCGCCGCCGCGGTCGCGCTGGCGGTCGGCGGCAAGCTCGGCGGCGAGCGCCTGCTTCTCGGCGGCGCTGAGCCACCTGGCCTTGTCGGGGGCGTCGTCGAGATAGAAGTAGGCGGCAACGCCCATCAGCACCGCCGGAACGCCTTCGAGCAGGAAGAGCCACTGCCAGCCGCGCAGGCCAGCCACGTCATTGAAGCCCTGCATGATGGTGCCGGAGAGCGGGCCGCCGATGATGCCGGAAAGCGGGATGCCCATCAGGAACAGGCCGGCGATGCGGCCGCGGTAGCGGTCGGGGAACCAGTAGGTGAGATAGAGCATGACGCCGGGCAGGAAGCCGGCCTCGGCGGCGCCGAACAGCAGACGGACGAGATAGAGCTGGCCGGCGGTGCGGATCAGCATCTGCGCCGCGGTGATCAGGCCCCAGATCACCATGATGCGCATCATCGTCTTGCGTACGCCGATGCGCGTCAGCATGAAATTGCTCGGCATGTCGAACAGGCTGTAGGTGACGAAGAACAGCCCGGTGGCGAAGCCGTAATTGGCGTCGGTGAGATGCAGGTCGCCCAGGAACTGCAGCTTGGCAAAGCCGATATTCACGCGGTCGATGTAGCAGACGAAATAGGCCAGCAGGATGAAGGGCAGGATGTGCCAGAGGATCTTCCGGTACATCGCCTCGCCGTCCGCCTGGACCATCGTTTTGCTGTTCATGGCATCCTCCCTGTCGGCGCCTTGCCGGCGCCTCGTTTTCAGATCACGCCGGCCGCCTGCAAGGCCGCCCGCTCCTGTTCGCCGAGGCCGAGCCATTGGCCGTAGACCTCCGCATTGTGCTGGCCGAGCGCCGGGCCGGTGCTGGCTACGCGGCCGGGCGTGCCGGAAAAGCGCGGCGTCACGTTCTGCATGCGCACCGGACCCAGCTCGTCGTCCGGCACGCTGACGATCGCCTCGCGCGCCTGGAAATGCGGGTCGGCGAAAACATCGGCGATGGAGTGGATCGCGCTCCAGCCGACTTCGTGGCGGTCGAGCAGCGGCCGGAGCTCGGCAAGCGTGCGCGTGGCGATCGCGGCGGCGATGATCGCATCGAGCGTGGCGCGGTTCCGCACCCGCTCGGCGTTGCTGGCGAAGCGCGGATCGCGGATCAGGGCCTCCTCGCCGAGCGCGCGGCAGAGCCGCTCGAAAATGCCCTGGCTCGAAGCCGGGATGGTGATCCAGACTTCGTCGCGCGTCCGATGCACGTTGCTCGGCGCGGAATAGTCGCTGAGGTTGCCGGTGCGTCCGCGCACCACGCCGAGCTGGTCGTATTCGATCGGCAGGAAGTCCAGCATGCGGAAGGTGGCTTCGGCCAGGTTGACGTCGATCTCCTGGCCGGCCGCTTCCGGCTCGCGCTGCCGGCGATAGAGTGCACCGAGAATGCCGACGGCGCCGAACAGCCCGGCGACCGCGTCCGCCACCGGAAAGCCCATGTGCAGCGGCGCGCCACCGGCTTCGCCGCAGATGTAGGTGAAGCCGGCGATCGCCTCGGCGACGCGGGCGAAGGCCGGCCGGTCGCGATAGGGGCCGGTCTGGCCGAAACCGGAGACGCGCAGGACGGTGAGCTTGGGGTGGATGGCGAAAAGGCGTTCCTTCGGCAGGCCCCAGCCGTCGAGCGTTCCCGGCCGGAAATTTTCCACCAGCACGTCGAAGCGCGGCAGCAGTTTCTCGAGCAGGGCGCGGCCGGCCTCCTTGCGCAGATCGAGGGTGATGGCTTTTTTGTTGCGGTTGGCCACCTTCCACCACAGCGGCACGCCGTCCTTGTGCGGGGCGAGCGCGCGCAGGAGATCGCCGCGGCCGGGCATTTCCACCTTCAGCACCTCGGCGCCGAGATCGGCCAACAAGGTCGCCGACCAGGGCGCCGCCAGCACGGTGGCGATGTCGAGAATGCGCAGGCCCTGAAGCGGACCCTGGTTCTGCTGATCCATGTCGCGTTCCCTTCCGGCGGCCGGAGGCCACACCGCGGCGAAGCTACGGCCGCCGCAGGCCGGTCGCTAGACGGCCGGAACGTCTTTCAGTTATGCTGAAATCGGATAACAGGCGGCGTCGATGGACCTGACCAAGCTGCATCATTGCCTGGTGGTGGCCGAACTCGGCAGCTTCACCCGTGCCGCCTCGCAGCTTGCCGTGCCGCAGTCGGTGTTGAGCCGCCAGGTGCGTGACGTGGAAGATTGGCTCCGGCTTCGTCTGTTGCACCGCACCGGGCGGGGTGCCGTACTTACCGAGAGCGGCGAGCGCATGCTGCCGCTCCTGCGCTGCATCGTCGCCGACGGCGATCGGCTGCTGGACCAGGCGCGCGCCCTGCAGCATGCACCGAGCGGGACGGTGCGCCTCGGCGTCCTCACCTCGCTCAGCCAGGTGCTGCTCACGCCGCTGCTCAACCTGGCCGGCGAACGTTTGCCCGAGGTGCGCATCCAGGTGATGGAAGGGCTGACCGAGCATCTCGACGAACTGCTGGTCGCGGGACGCATCGACCTCGGCCTGCTCTACAACAACCGCCAGGCCCCGGCGCCGACCGACGAGGCGCTGCTGCTGACCGATGTCTGCCTGATCGGTGCCCCCGGCGACCGGCTGACGCAAGCCGACACCATCGATCTCGTCGGCCTCGCCGGCCTACCCCTGACCCTGCCGGCGCTGCCGAACCGGCTCCGCCTCACCATCGACCAGGCCTGCCGCGAGCATAGCGTGACGCTGAACGTCATCACCACGCTCGACGCCATCGGCACCATGAAGGACATCGCCGCGTCCGGCCGCACCTACACGCTGCTGCCGCTGCATTTCGTCGCGGCGGATATCGCCGCAGGCCGGCTGCAGGCGGCGCGCATCGTCAAT
>DATKQA010000124.1:0-2678 GCA_035523835.1 Candidatus Sulfotelmatobacter sp. | reverse complement strand
GGCGCCGACATCGAGCGCTTGAAGGGCTGACCCGACGCATGTCCGCCGACGTGACGAAGCCGGAGCAGGAAGCGCTGCTCAGATTGCGCGCCGAAGATCCGGAGGACATGGCCGTCATCGCCGCCTGCCTGCAGGATGCGGTGGTGCTGCGCAGCGACATGACCTATCTGGCGAAGCAGCGCCGCTTCGCCATGGTGGTGAGCCGCTATTGCTGGGAGGCCGATCCGGCGATCGATCCGACACGCGCCCGCCGTTCGGGACGGCCGGTTGCGCCCGGCCGCGGCCGCCGCACCCGCGCCGGCCTGCATGTCGACGGCGTGCTGAAGGTGGACACGCTCGGCTTCGACCCGAGCGGCGCCGAACCGGCATTGGCCTTGCTCACCATCGTCACCGAGCCGCAGGAAGACGGCGGCGCGGTTCTTCTCTTCATGTTCGCCGGCGGCGCGATCCTGCGCCTCAGCGTCGAATGCATCGACTGCCATGTGACCGATATCGGCCCTTCCTGGGAGACGCCGCGCCAGCCGCGGCATCCGCTCGACGAAACGGCGGCGCCGCGCCAGGAGCGGCCATGAGCGGCGGCGACAAGCTCGTCCTGGCGCTGCCGAAAGGGCGCATCCTCGACGAGGTCATGCCGCTGGTGCGTCAGGTCGGCATCGTGCCCGAGCCGGCCTTCGACGACCCCGGGTCGCGGCTGCTGCATTTCGCCACCAACCTGCCGAACGTTTCCATCGTGCGCGTCCGCTCCTTCGACGTCGCCACCTTCGTCGCCTTCGGCGCGGCGCAGCTCGGCGTCGCCGGCAACGACGTGCTGATGGAATTCGACTATCCGGACGAACTCTATGCGCCGCTCGATCTCGGCGTCGGCCGCTGCCGCCTCGTGGTGGCCGAGCCGGCCGAGGTGCGCCAGAGCGACGATCCCGCGCGCTGGAGCCACGTGCGGGTGGCGACGAAATATCCGCGCGTGACCGGCAATCATTTCGCCGCACGCGGCGTGCAGGCGGAATGCATCAAGCTCAACGGTGCCATGGAGCTCGCACCGGCGCTCGGCCTCTGTCCGCGCATCGTCGACCTGGTCTCGACCGGCGCGACGCTGAAGGCGCACGGGCTGGTGGAAGTCGAGACCATCGCCGAGGTCAGCTCGCGCCTGGTGGTGAACCGCGCCGCGCTGAAGACGCGGCCGGAACTGATCGGCGGCTGGATCGAACGCTTCCGCGGCCTGGTCCATGCCGCGTAGGCTCGCTAGCCGCCGGCCGGACTTCGCCGCCGGCTTCGACGCGCTGCTCGCCGAGAAGCGCGCGGCGGCGGTTGACGTGCGCGACGCCGTGGCGGCGATTCTCGCCGACGTGCAAGGCCGCGGCGATGCGGCGCTGATCGACTATACCCGCCGCTTCGACCGGCTCGAGCTGACGCCGGCCGGGCTCGCCATCGGCGCGGCGGAAATCGCCCGCGCCGTCGCCGCCTGCGATGCCGGGACGCTGGCGGCGCTGCGCACGGCAGCGGAACGCATCGAGGCCTTCCACCGTCGCCAACTGCCGTCGGACGAGCGGTTCGTCGATGCCGCCGGGGTCGAGCTCGGCCACCGCTGGACGCCGATCGGCGCCGTCGGCCTTTATGTGCCGGGCGGCAAGGCGGCCTATCCGTCGTCGGTGCTGATGAACGCGCTGCCGGCCCGCGTGGCCGGGGTGCCGCGCCGCGTCATGGTGGTGCCGACGCCGGACGGCGTGATCAATCCGCTGGTGCTGGCGGCGGCCGAGCTTGCCGGCATCAGCGAAATCTATCGCGTCGGCGGGGCCCAGGCGGTGGCCGCCCTGGCCTACGGCACCGCCACCATCGCCGCCGTCGACAAGGTGGTCGGCCCCGGCAATGCCTATGTCGCCGAGGCGAAGCGCCAGGTGTTCGGCACGGTCGGCATCGACATGATCGCCGGTCCGTCGGAAATCCTGGTGGTGGCCGATGCCGGCAACGATCCGGCCTGGATCGCCGCCGATCTCCTGTCGCAGGCCGAGCACGACGAGGCGGCGCGGGCGATCCTGATCACCGACGATACGGAGTTCGCCGATCACGTGATCGCCGCCGCGGCGGCGCATTTGCGGCAACTGCCGCGCGAAGCCATTGCCCGGGCGAGCTGGGAGACGCACGGCGCCGCCATCGTCGTCGCCTCGCTCGACGAGGCCCCGGCCCTGGTCGATCGCATCGCGCCGGAGCATCTCGAGCTCGCGGTGGGCGACCCCGATACGCTCGCCGCCCGCATCCACAATGCCGGCGCCATCTTTCTCGGCCGCTACACGCCGGAGGCGATCGGCGACTACGTGGCGGGACCCAATCACGTGCTGCCGACCGCGCAGAGCGCACGCTTCTCCTCCGGCCTTTCGGTGCTCGATTTCGTCAAGCGCACCAGCCTGGTGCGCTGCGATGCCGACAGCCTCGGCCGCATCGGGCCGGCGGCCGTGTCGCTGGCCGATGCGGAAGGTCTGCCCGCCCATGCGCTTTCGGTGGCGATCCGGCTGAACCGGCGCGGCTAGTGGCCATGAGCGACGCTCCGCCCGACCGACGGCGCATCGTCAAGCTGATGCTCGACGAGCAGAGCCTCGTGCGCCGCAGCGCCGATGTGGAGCACGAGCGCAAGGTCGCGATCTTCGACCTGCTGGAGGAAAACCTGTTCGCGCCGGTCGGCCACG
>DATKQA010000123.1:0-2165 GCA_035523835.1 Candidatus Sulfotelmatobacter sp. | reverse complement strand
CGGCTGCGCAGGTCGCTCTCCTCGCCGTTCTCGGTGAAGGTGATGCAGTCCATCGGGCAGATGTCGACGCAGGCGTCGCACTCGATGCAGAGCTTCGGCGAGAACACCGTCTGCGCGTCGCAGTTCAGGCAGCGCTGCGCCTCCAGGCAGGCCTGTTTCTGGTCGAAGCCGAGCTCGACCTCGACCTTGATGTTCTTCAGTGCGACCGCGGTGTCCTTGAGCGGCACGCGATAGCGCTTGTCGTTGGAGATGTCGTTGTCGTAGCTCCACTCGTGGATGCCCATCTTCTGGCTCACGAGGTTGACCATCGGCGGCGGCCGCTGGCGCACGTCCTCGCCGTGGCAGAGCTTGTCGATGGAGATCGCGGCGTCGTGGCCGTGCGCCACCGCCCAGATGATGTTCTTCGGCCCGAAGGCGGCGTCGCCGCCGAAGAAGACGTTGGCCAGGCTCGCCTGCATGGTCGAGGGATCGACCACCGGCATGTCGTAGCGGTCGAAGGCGATGCCGCAGTCGCGCTCGATCCAGGGGAAGGAATTTTCCTGGCCGACCGCGATCAGCACATCGTCGCAATCGATCTGCACGTCCGGCTCGCCGGTCGGCACCAGGTTGCGCCGGCCCTTGGCGTCGAACTCGGCCTTCACCTTCTCGAACAGCATGCCGGTGAGCTTGCCGTCCTGGTGCAGGAAGGCCTTGGGCACGTGGTAGTTGACGATCGGGATGCCTTCGTGCTGGGCGTCTTCCTTCTCCCAGGGCGAGGCCTTCATCTCCTCGAAGCCGGAGCGCACCACCACGGTGACCTGCTCGCCGCCGAGCCGCTTCGACGAGCGGCAGCAGTCCATGGCGGTATTGCCGCCGCCGAGCACGATGACGCGCCTGCCGATCTTGTCGATATGGCCGAAGGAGACGCTGGACAGCCAGTCGATGCCGATGTGGATGTGCTTCGCCGCTTCCTGCCGGCCGGGAATGTCGAGGTCGCGGCCGCGCGGCGCGCCGGTGCCGACGAAGATGGCGTCGTAGCCCTGGCCGAGCAGCGCCTTCATGCTGTCGATGCGCTGGCCGAAGCGGGTCTCGATGCCGAGGTTGAGGATATAGTCGACCTCCTCGTCGATCACCGATTCGGGCAGGCGGAATTTCGGGATCTGCGTGCGGATCATGCCGCCGCCGAGCGCATCGCCGTCGAAGATCGTGCAGTGATAGCCGAGCGGCGCCAGGTCGCGGGCGACGGTCAGCGACGCCGGCCCGGCGCCGATCAGCGCGATGCGCTTGCCGTTCGGCTTTGCCGCCGGCTTCGGCAGGCGGTCGCGGATGTCGTCCTTGTTGTCGGCGGCGACCCGCTTCAGACGGCAGATCGCCACCGGCTCCTTCTCCACCCGGCCGCGGCGGCAGGCCGGCTCGCACGGCCGGTCGCAGGTGCGGCCGAGCACGCCCGGGAAGACGTTGGAAACCCAGTTGACCATATAGGCGTCGCTGTAGCGGCCCGCCGCGATCAAGCGGATATATTCCGGCACCGGCGTATGGGCCGGACAGGCCCACTGGCAATCCACGACCTTGTGGAAATAGTCGGGAACGGTAATGTCCGTCGCTTTCAATTCGAGTTACTCCCTTCCGGAATCCGCCGATCGATCCTGCTGATATCTAGACCATGTAGGGCGCCGCGGCGGCGACGGTCTGCACCCGTCCTGCGGCGTGCGATCGGTCGATCGTTATCCGGTTCGCAACGGGGCGCGCGACGTGCCGCCACTGCCGCCGTGCGGAGCGGGATAGAGTAAGCGCCTCAGTACGCATTTCGATGTCGTGACTGAGCTTGCCTGACCAGCGTCGGGACCAAGGGTTGCGGCCTGCATCATGAACAACGACGGTGACCGAAGCCTGAAGCCCGATCGCCGACGGAGCGGATTTTGCCACCCGCGGGGGCGGGTGTCACGCCCTGCGTGTGAGGAAAATGTCCTTGAATTTTATACGGTTATTGGCGATCACCGATTGTTGCGCTGCGGCATGCGACGGATCGCGCCGGCCGCCGCCCCTCAGCCGGCCAAGGCCGGCTGGCGGGTGAGCCGGCAGACCGGCGACAGCAGGATCAGGACCGCCTGGACGAGAAAGCCGGCGGCGGCGGCGGCCAGGCAGGTTTCCGCGCCCCACAGGCCGCCGAGGAGGGCGCCGAGCGC
>DATKQA010000122.1:0-5044 GCA_035523835.1 Candidatus Sulfotelmatobacter sp. | reverse complement strand
GAATTGCCGGCCGTGGAAGCGCCGGTGTAACCTTGTTCCGCACCGCCGAAGACGAGCGCGTGGTTTCCGCGATCCGGCTTGGCGACAGCGGCACCGCCGGCGAGAACGACAACGGCGCGGCGGAAGACGGCGAACCAAGCGACGGCGAGGAGGCCTGAGTGAGCATTCAACGGGTGGGGCTTTACCCCGGTACGTTCGATCCGATTCATCGCGGTCATTACGACGTCATCCGTCGTGCTGCCAAGCTGGTAGACCAGCTCGTCATCGGCGTCGCCGTCAATGCCGGCAAGGGGCCGCTGTTCTCGCTCGACGAGCGCGTCGCCATGGTGAAGGAGGAGGTCAAGTCGCTCGATGGCAAGAACATCGACGTGCGGCCGCTCGACACCCTGCTCATGCACTTTGCCATGGCGATCGGCGCCTCGATCATCGTGCGCGGCCTGCGTGCCTTGTCCGACTTCGAATACGAATTCCAGATGGTCGGCATGAACGCGCGGCTCAACCCGGATATCGAGACGGTGTTCCTGATGGCCTCCGACAACCACCAGTTCATCTCCTCCAAGCTGGTCAAGGAGATCGCCATGCTCGGCGGCGACATCCGCCCCTTCGTCTCGCCGCGCGTGGCGGAAATCCTTACCGACCGCGTCGCGGCCATGCAACACGCCGGCAAGACCGGCGAGTGAGCGTTTCGTCGTTTATTCCTGCAATCGAGGCCTTGCCGCGATGATGAAGACCGTATTGATGCTCGTCGCAGCCGCCCTCCTGTTCACGGGGACCACCGCCATGGCTGCCGATCCCGAAAACACCCTCTACATGGATCTGAAGTACGGCCGCGTCGTCATCGAGATGCGCCCCGACCTGGCGCCGAACACGGTCAAGCGCATCAAGGAACTGGTACGCCAGCATTTCTACGACGGCATCGTCTTCCACCGGGTGATCCGCGGCTTCATGGCGCAGACCGGCGATCCGACCGGCACCGGCATGGGCGGGTCGGGGCAGAAGCTGAAGGCCGAATTCAGCAACGCCCGCCACGTGCGCGGCACGGTTTCCATGGCGCGGGCCTCCGACCCGAACAGCGCCGACAGCCAGTTCTTCATCTGCTTCGACGACGCCGACTTCCTCGACGGCCAGTACACGATCTGGGGCCAGGTGATCGAGGGCATGGAATTCGTCGATCAGATCAAGAAGGGCGACAAGGCGAACAACGGCATGGTCGAAGATCCCGACAAGATCATCCGCATGCGCGTTGCCGCCGACGTGAAGGACAAGGACTAGGCTAGTGGTCCGATTCTAGCATTCGCATCCCGTTTCGGCGGGATCATCCTGCGAATGTTTGGAATCAAAGGACCACCAGCAAATATAGGTTGCCAGTGGCGTTTTGGATTTGACATTCGCCGCGCGAGGCTACGGCAAGGTGGGTGGCGAATGTCAAATCCACTCCACTAGGATTGAGGCCTCCGCCTCGGGCATGCCGGCCATCCTCGGCGCGGTACGGGTTTGATTTGCAGATGACGGCCGCCGATGCGGGTCGATGCCTTCGACTACGATCTGCCGCGTGAACTGATCGCCGAGCGACCGGCGGTGCCGCGCGACGCGGCGCGGCTCCTGGTGGTCGAGCGCGCGGCGCTGACCGACCGCCGGGTGCGCGATCTGCCCGATCTGCTGCGCCCCGGCGACCTCCTGGTCTGCAACGACACCAAGGTCATTCCGGCGCGCCTCGCCGGGCGGCGCGGCCAGGCCGCGATCGAGGTCACGCTCCACAAGCAGCACGGCGCCGGCTGCTGGGCCGCCTTCGC
The DNA here is from genome assembly GCA_035523835.1 of Candidatus Sulfotelmatobacter sp. Lineage (GTDB taxonomy): Bacteria > Pseudomonadota > Alphaproteobacteria > Ferrovibrionales > Ferrovibrionaceae > DASQHM01. The sequence continues at coordinate 3,251 of DATKQA010000122.1, read as the reverse complement.
CCGGCCGGCGAAGCGGCTCAGGCCCGGCGACCGCATCGCCTTCGCCGAGGATTTCACCGCCACGGTGGAGGCCAAGGGCGAGGGCGGCGAGGTGCTGCTCTGCTTCGACCGGGCCGATGCCGCGCTCATGGCGGCGCTGGCGCGCCATGGCCTGATGCCGCTGCCGCCCTATATCGCCGCCAAGCGGGCGACCGACGCGCGCGACGCCGCCGACTACCAGACCATGTTCGCGGCGAACGAAGGTGCTGTCGCCGCGCCGACCGCCGGGCTGCATTTCACCCCCGGCCTGCTGGATGCGCTGGCGGCGCGCGGGATCGGCCATGTGACGCTGACGCTGCATGTCGGGGCCGGCACCTTCCTGCCGGTGAAGGCGGCGGATACGCAGGAGCATCGCATGCATGCCGAATGGGGCGAGCTCAGCGCCGCGGCGGCGGAGGCGATCACCGATGCCCGCGCCCGCGGCGGCCGTATCGTCGCGGTCGGCACCACAGCGCTCCGGCTGCTGGAGACGGCGGCAGAGGAAAGCGGCGCGGTGCCGCCCTTCGCCGGCGATACCGCGCTTTTCATCACGCCGGGCTATCGCTTCAAGGCGGTCGACCTGCTGCTCACCAACTTCCACCTGCCGCGCTCGACCCTGCTCATGCTGGTGGCCGCCTTCAGCGGGCTGCCGCGCATCCTCGCCGCCTACGAGCATGCCAAGGCCGCCGGCTATCGCTTCTATTCCTACGGCGACGCCTGCCTGCTGTATCCTCAGGCGGCATGAGCGACTTCGTCTTCCGTGTCATGGCTCGCGACGGCGCCGCGCGCGCCGGCCGGCTCGACACCGCGCACGGCACGGTGATGACGCCGGCCTTCATGCCGGTCGGCACGGCGGGCACGGTGAAGGCGATGCTGCCCGGCGCGGTGCGCGACACCGGCGCCGACATCATCCTGGCCAATACCTATCACCTGATGCTGCGGCCGGGCGCCGAGCGCGTCGCCCGCCTCGGCGGGCTGCATCGCTTCATGCAGTGGGAGCGGCCGATCCTCACCGATTCCGGCGGCTACCAGGTGATGTCGCTGGCCGAGCTCCGCCACATCGACGAGGGCGGCGTCACCTTCCAGTCGCATCTCGACGGCAGCCGGCATCGCCTGACGCCGGAGCGCGCCGTCGAGATCCAGCACCTGCTCGGCACCACCATCGCCATGGTGCTCGACGAATGCACGCCCTTTCCGGCGGCCGAGGAGGCGGCGGCCAAATCCATGCGGCTGTCGCTGCGCTGGGCCGAGCGCTGCCGCAGCGCCTTTCGCGAGCGGCCGGGCCACGGCCTGTTCGGCATCGTGCAGGGCGGCACCTATCCGGCGCTGCGCGCGGAATCGGCGGCCGGGCTCAGGCGCATCGGCTTTCACGGCTATGCCATCGGCGGCCTGGCGGTCGGCGAGGGGCAGGCGGTGATGTTCGAGGTGCTGCAGGCGAGCGTGCCGCACCTGCCGGCGGAGCAGCCGCGCTATCTCATGGGCGTCGGCAAACCCGACGATCTCGTCGGCGCGGTGCGGCGCGGCATCGACATGTTCGACTGCGTGCTGCCGACGCGCTCGGGCCGCACCGGCCAGGCCTTCACCCGGCACGGCGCCATCAATATCCGCAACGCCCGCCACGCCGAGGATCCGCGGCCGCTGGATGCCGCCTGCCTCTGCCCGGCCTGCCGGGGTTTCTCCCGTGCCTATCTGCATCACCTGGTGCGCGGCAAGGAGATCCTCGGTGCCATGCTGCTGACGGCGCACAACCTGCGCTATTACCAGGACCTCATGGCCGGCCTGCGCGCCGCCATCGGCGCCGGCCGGCTCGACGAATTCGCCGCAGCCTTCGCCGCCGAACAGGCCGCCGGCGACATCCCGCCGCTCGCGCCCGACGGCGAGACGGGGGAAGAGTGAGGCGTTTGCGGCGTCGTTGACGGGGCGGGGAGCAGCACCTATGTTCCCGCCTGCCCTGGGTGCCCGTAGCTCAGATGGTAGAGCACGTGACTTTTAATCATGGGGTCGTGGGTTCGATTCCCGCCGGGCACACCAATTAAATCAGTTACTTAACAGACATCGCGACTCCGCGCTATGGCTGAAGCCGGCGCAGTGTCAGCAATCGCGATGCGGGCCGATCGGGTCGGCCAAATCGGCCGGGAAGGCTGCCACCCACGGCCGCCATCGGCATGGATGGACCATGACGGGTGCACGAAGTTGCCCAAGCGGGACCGTACGGCCCCGTGTTATGGTGCCTGATGTCCACGAAATCGAAATCAATCTCCCGACGCGACCGCGCGACCAAGGAGCGGATCACCGACGAAACCGCGACCCAGATACTGGCGGCCGAACGTGACAAGGCTGACGCAAAGACCGCCAGGTTGCGCGCCCTCCGCTTGGCAAAGGAGGCTGCCGACAAAGCGGCGACGGCAGCAGCGACAAACTCCAAGCGCCGAAAGTGACTGTACTATCGAGGGAAGGACGCACTGCGCCGATCGGCGTCATGTCGTGCGGCCAGCTTTTCATAGCCCTCGGCGATCACCCGTAGCTGTTCCCGGAAGTGCGGATCGACGCTATCGGCCACCCACCGGCGCGCCCGCGCGGCTTCTTCCCTGCAATGCTCGGCCTCGTCCATCTTACAAAGCCTATCAGCGGCGAGCCAGCGGCACAGCGCCGCATTCGTCAATAGAAGATAGTCGGCATCGTTCAACCCCGCAGTCGCTCCTGTTGATCCCTATTATCAAAGAAAAGCCCCGCCGGTGAGGCGGGACGGGTTGGCCGAGAAGCGCGCTGACCCCTGGGGGACCACAATCAGACGCAAGCTGCCGAGGGGCGGCTGGGGTACTTTCGGCAGGTTCGGCTGTAAACGTTGCTTGTCAGCACGGTCCCTGCAGTCTGGGCGGAAGGGCCTGCTGGCGTCGGTCGATGAAGCTATTCATCTGGCGGTTTGTCCAGAGCCAGGAGATCGTTCAGTTCCGGGTGCTTCAGGCCGTCGATCTGGTCCGCCAGCTCGCCGAAAATATCCGCCAATATCAGGATCCTATGGCGCAGTTCCGCATCCGATATCTCGGCAGACCACCGACGTGCGCGCTCAGCTTCGTTCCGATAGTGATCCGCTGTGGCTCCCATGCCAGCAGCCTAGGCGAAGTTTCTCGTATGCCGCTATCAGGTCGAACCCTTAGGGCTGCTAAGTTCGCTGCGGCAAGGTCGCGGCTTCGGTTCTCAATGCCTTGCAGGAGGGAAAGGCGGGCAATGGC